>RFHZ01000790.1 GCA_003696125.1 Nitrospinota bacterium | reverse complement strand
GGGGAGCTACGAGGTTGGACCCTGGAGCAGCGCTACCGCACCCATGCCCCGGCTTATTTTGGGAGGTTTCTCCGGCGGGTAGAGGTGGTGGAGATCGGGGCACTGGCAGAAGATCTAAGGGATCGTCTCGGAGCAGTAGAACTGGAGGACTTGCTGCTGGCAGATTTGATCCTGGTGGGCCGGCTTCCCGAACGGGCCAGAGCTGAGCAGGAGGAAGTATGGGTGGTCATCGAGGTTTCAGCCACCGTGGACCCTGAGGATGTGGAACGGGCGGCAAGACGGGCAGGTCATCTGCGCCAGGCTGGTTATCCGGCGATGGCGGTGGCAGCCGGCAGGAGAGTGAGTGCAGAAGCACAGGAGGCTGGGGTGCAGGCCGCCGTGGCCCTCATGATCGATGGACGAGTCGAGAGGTGGGAACCTGCCCTCGAACAGGCATTCTATCGGCCTTGAGGCGCAATACTATCTTGATGCCTTATGTCCCCAGAAGATACCTCCCCCCCCAGGCGTGGGATGGCACCGGTAGCCGCAGGCCCGGGCAAGAAAAATGCTCCCTGTCCGGCGAATCGCTCCGGAAAGGCTACACGCATTTACAGGTCAGTCCCCCATCCACTACCAGTTGAATGCCGGTGATGTACTTGGCCTCGTCAGAGGCGAGGAACAGGGCCGCATAGGCCACATCCCACGCATCGCCCATCCTCCCCATGGGACACAGGCGGTTTCGGATCTCGATCATCTGCTCTACATCCCCATCGGCATAGACATCGGTGAGCGCTTTGACCACCATGGGGGTGTTCATGAATCCGGGCAGGATGGTGTTGGCACGGATGTTTTTACTGGCATATTCCATGGCAATGCTCTGGGTGAGCTGGTTGATCGCCCCCTTGGTGGCACTATACGAAACATAAGGAATGCCCAGCCAGCGGATGGAGGCGATGGAGGAGATGTTGACGATGGCGCCACCTCCCTGGCGTTCCATATGAGGCAACACGTACTTGCAGGTCAGAAACATGCTCTTCAGGTTGACCGCATTGACCCGATCCCAGCTCTCCTCGCTCGCTTCCACGCATCCCCCGAGCTCTAAGATCCCTACGTTGTTGTGCAGGATATCGATACGACCATACGTCTCCAGACAGTGTTCCACCATGGCCTTGACCTCTGCGGCCTGGGAAACATCGGCCTGATGAGCCGTACACTCTCCTCCTTCCTGCCGGATGATGGCCTGTGTCTCCTCGGCAGCGGCAAGGTTGATATCCACGGCAAAGACCTTTGCTCCTTCCCGGGCAAAAAGGACTGCCGTGGCTTTACCATTTCCCCAACCCGGACCGATAGAGCCTGCGCCTGTCACGATTGCCACTTTCCCTGCTAAACGCTCTCCCATGCCTTCCTCCTCCTGAAAAACTTCGGAATAGTTCTCACCAGCAAAAGCAATGCCTGACGAGCACGGTAGCCTTTTACCTGCAGTTCCCTTCCTGCTGCAGCCACTGGCGGAGTTCGGTTTTGAGGATCTTGCCGTAGTTGTTTTTGGGAAGATGATCGACAAAGTAATAGGCACGGGGACGTTTGAAGCGAGCGATGTGGTTGAGACAGAGGGCATCGAGTTCTTCTTCACTCACCTCATGCCCTGCCTTTTTCACCACAAAAGCCACCACTTCCTCTCCCCATTCTGGATGGGGACGACCCAGAACCGACACCTCATGCACCGCCGCATGGAGTAGCAGGACTTCTTCGACTTCCCGGGGATAGATATTGGCTCCCCCGCTGATAATCAGGTCCTTGGAGCGGTCTTTAAGGGTCAAGAATCCTTCGTGATCGAAGGAGCCCAGATCTCCGGTATGTAACCATCCTCCCCGCAAGGTCTCTGCCGTGGCCGCTGGATTGTTCCAGTATCCCTGCATGACCACATCCCCCCGCACCAGCACCTCACCGATCTGGCCAGGGGGAAGGGGATGATCGTCGGCATCGGCCACGCAGACCTCGACCACAGTCTGCGCGATGCCGGCCGAAGCGAGTCGTTCCTCGTAACGGGGATGCCGGGTGTCGGCATGCTGGGCTTTAGACAGGGCGGTGATGGTCATGGGACTCTCCCCTTGCCCGTAAATCTGCACCAGCTTATACCCAAAACACTGTAATGCCTGTTTGAGATCGGCAACATACATGGGACCACCCCCGTACACGATCGTCTTGAGATGGCGGGTATCGACAGCATGACTCTGGGCATAATCCACCAGGCGTTTGACCATGGTCGGTGCGGCAAAGAAGGTGACTCCCCGGTGGATAGCGATCAGAGCAAAGATCTCTCCTGGATCGAACTGTCCACTGGCCGGAATCACCTGCTTGGCGGCCTTGACCACCTGGGGAATGTTATAGAGACCCGAGCCGTGTGACATCGGTGCAGCGTGGATGATGCAGTCCTCTGGAGAAACCGTATCGACATCGGCAAAGTAGCTGAGGGTCATGGAGAGCAGGTTGCGGTGGGAGAGCATGGCCCCTTTGGGTCGTCCAGTAGTGCCACTGGTATAGAAGAGCCAGGCGATATCATCAGGGTTGCACTCGTGCACCAGGATCGCTTCCCCGGTGTCAAGCGCCTGGTAGTCAGGCCCCTCTACCGGTATCACCCGCTCCAGGGTCGGCACTTCATCGGCAATCGAGAAGATGGTCTCGGCCAGATCCGGAGTCACAAAACAGCAGCGGGAACCAGAATGCTCCAGGATGTACTGAAACTCACGGGCATGCAGCTTGGCATTGACCGGGACCGCACATAATCCCGCATGCCACGCTGCATATAGCACTTCCAGGAACTGGGCACAGTTCTTCATGACCAGTGCCACCCGGTCTCCAGGCTGGAGCCGCAACCGATCCCGAAACCGGCCAGCCATGGTCGCCACCCGGCGGGCGAGTTCTCCATAGCGGACATACACCTCTTCTCCCACCGCAATCGCCGGATGTTCCCGATAGGTGCAACCAGCTTTTTGCATGAAGTGTGCGATGTTCATGCCTCTTCCCCTCCGCTTTGCTACCGTCTGATTTCGGAAACCAAACACTCCTGCAGTGCTGCAGAATCGTGTATCCTAAAAACCTGACCGACGATCACCATACCACTCCACTACCGGTCTGGTCAAATAGTATTCCGGGTGGGGTTGACCTCTTTCCCCTCTTTGCGCTACAGTGTAACAGCAAGAGACAAAGAGACAAAGGATAAACCAGGTACAGAGGCACCGGACGCCTGGTAGGGGCGCAGCGCGCTGCGCCCCTACGCGCCGAACACGGAACACCTGACGACAATAAACCAGGCACAAAGCACACAGGCACAGAGGATTTACTCAGTCCTCAGTCCTCATCACTCGTTACTCATTACTCGTTACTCATTACTGAATCCTCCGGGAGGAGAGAGCAGGCATGGAGCCAGAGGAAAAGAACAGGTTGTTACGCAGCCTTCCTGCGGTAGATGAACTCCTGCGCCTGCTGGAGGAAGAAGGTGAGCCTGCACCCCGCTGGCTCTGGCTCGATGCCATCCGCACCGTGCTGGCAGAAAAACGGAAGCGCATCCTGGCCGGGACGGTTCCAGAGGCGACACTGACCCCGGCAGCCTTGCTCGGAGAGATCAAGGCCGTGTTGGCCCGACGAAGACTCTATAACCTGCGCCGGGTGGTGAATGCCACCGGTGTGGTCCTGCACACCAACCTGGGACGGGCCATTCTCAGTCGTGAAGCGCTGGAAAACCTCTGGGACATTGCTGGCAGCTACTCCAATCTCGAATACGATCTCTCTGCCGGACGACGCGGTTCCCGTTACGCTCCGGTAGTCGAACTCCTCTGCCGTCTCACCGGTGCCGAATCGGCGCTGGTGGTCAACAACAATGCTGCTGCCGTCTTCCTGGCCCTGCAGACGCTGGCGCAGGGACGCGAGGTGATTAACTCCAGGGGACAGCTCGTCGAGATCCGGGGCTCGTTC
>RFHZ01000789.1 GCA_003696125.1 Nitrospinota bacterium | reverse complement strand
GGTGGTGCGGACATTGCGATCGAACAGCGCACCGCTACACCCGACCCAGAAGAGGATATCGGCTTCCCCTTTCTCGGCCATGGTCTTGATGTCGAGTCCCTCCGTCCAACTGGTGCGGGTAAAGGTGGTACCCCGCCAGGGATGCCCCCGCGTCTCCAGGCTACGGAGTGCCTGCTCTGCCGTCTCCGGCATCCTCCCTTCCATCAAGACCAGGTAACGACGCATATCGACGATCTCGTCCACATGCTCGATCAGGACCGGGCACTCCCGCATGCATGCCCCACAGGTGGTACACGACCAGAGCACATCCTCGGTGATATACCCCCCCTCCACCCCGATCAGGGCACCGCAGGATGAGGCCTCCTCACCGTCTTCCTGTCCCTTCTGCTGCAAGAGGAGGGGACCATCGGCCTGCAACCGGGCCCGGATATCGAGGATCAACTGCTTGGGAGAGAGCGGTTTGCCGCTGAGATAGGCGGGACAGGCATCCTGACACCGGCCGCAACTGGTACAGGCATCGCTGTCGAGGAGTTGCTTCCAGGAGAGGTCACGCAGTGTGCCTGCACCAAAGGTCTCTGCATTCTCAAAATCCCTGATCGGTTTTAAGGCCCCCCGCGGCCGGGAGGAGCGGAGCAGGATGTTCAGGGGGGAGAAGAGGATATGGGAGAGCTTGGAGTAACCGAAGTACCCGATAAAGGCAAAGGCCAGGGCCATGTGTACCCACCAGAAGACCTTATGCATGGTGCGCAGCGTGCCCTCTTCCAGGCCGGAGAAGATTTTGGCCACCAGCAGTCCCAGAGGGGACCACCAGCTCCAGGCTGGATGCGCCTGGAGCTCGGTAGCCGCGATGCGGGGTCCTTCCACCAGATACCCGGTGAGCAGGACCAGGAAGAAGAGGCTCAGGGTGGTAAAATCGTCGAGCACGTTGTTCAGCCGCTCCGGCCTGAGCACCACACGCCTGTACACCGCCATGCCGATGCCGACCAGGACCAGGAGACCGAAGAGATCGAGGAGCAGGGAGTAGAAGAGATAAAAGCTCCCGTACAGGTACTCGATGGAGAGGTTCTCCTGCACCGCGATCATCGAGGTGCCGATGAACAGGACCAGGAAACCGCTGAAGATGAAGAGATGCATGAGCCCGGGATAGCGGTCACGCAGGATACGCTGTTGGCCGAACACCTGCAGGAAGAGATCCTTTATCCGCTGGCCGACCTGATCAAAGCGGTTCTCTTCCTCCCCCTGCCCGAGCCGCCAGCGCTGATAGTGGGTATAGACCGCGTACGCCAAAACTCCCAGCACGATGAGGAAAAAGAGATAGACCAGCTTCCCATAGGCGATGTTCCAGTAGATCTCTCGTGTCGGCATCGCGGGCTCCTTTCATCTCTCGCTTCTCATCAACCTTCTTCTCTGAGCACCACTCCCTGGTCGGCGATACGGGCATAGGTCAGGCCGGCAAAGGGAGGCACCTGGCTGGCCAGATCCTGGAAGATCTCTTCTGACGAGCGATAGGACCAGTGGACATCCAGGGCAGAGGCGAGCCGTTGCAGGATCTCCCAATCGGCCAGCGCCATGCCGAGAGGATCCAGGATCTTCTGGATGCGCTGCACCCGCCCCTGGTAGTTGGTAAAGGTCCCCTCCTTTTCCACAAAGGTGGCGCTGGGGAGGATGACATGGGCGTGCCGGGCCGTCCCGTTGGCATTACTCCCCTGGAAGACCAGCATGTCTACGGCATCTGCCACCGCCTGCACCCGCTCTTCACCGAAGGCGGCCACGAGATCATGACCAAAGACGTAGAGGACCTTGATCTTCCCGATCCCGGCCTGCTCAAGCATCTCTGCGCTCTCATAGCCCTGGCCGGCAGGGAGCAGGCCGATTATATTGGCCCCACAGGTGTTGGGGTTTTTGTCTGCCCGGATGAGGAAGTTATCGCTGTACACCTCCCGCTTTTCCGGTACCCGGAAATCGAGGTGGGGAACTTTGAGCGCGTTCTGGAAGAGCTGCTTGACCAGGAAGAGCTCCTCGTTGGTGAGTTGAGGGGAGGCAAGCACACCGATGGCTCCAGGACCGGCGGTCTGTAGGGTCTGCCGTATGGTGGCAGCCACCTGCGGGAGCACCTCCTCCCAGGTCTGGGGCTGGGGAGGAGAGGAGGCATCCTTCCTGCGTTGCGGCTGGAGGAGCCGATCCTCCGCATCGATAAACTTGTACCCGTAGCGCCCCTCGTCACACATCCAGTAGGAGTTGACCGCAGGATTAAAGCGCGGCTTGAGTCGCAAGACTCTTCTGCCCTGGGCCTTATAGGGACGCTTGATGTTGTAGTGCACCTCGATGTTACAGCCGGTACTGCAGCCGGGACAGATCGAATTCCCCCTCTCCAGGTACCAGACACGGCACTGGAAGCGGAAATCCCTGTCGGTCAGGGCCCCCACCGGGCAGATATCGACCACGTTTCCCGAATACCTGTTCTCGAGCTGCTTGCCGGGGAAGACATCGATCACCGCTTGATTGCCGCGCGCAAAGATCCCGAGCTCCTGCACCCCGGCGATCTCTCGACAGAAACGGACACAGCGGGAGCAGAGGATACAGCGTTCCTGGTCGAGCATGACGTGAGGACCGATGGGAAAGGCTTTTTTCAGCTTGCGTTTATTCCCGATGAAACGGCTCTCGTACAGGCCGTGCACCATGTAGTAGTCCTGCAGCCAGCACTCCCCGGCCTGATCGCAAACCGGGCAGTCGAGGGGATGGTTAGAGAGGAGGAATTCCAGGATTCCCCGTCGCGCGCTCTGCACCTTTTCCGTATCGGTATGCACCACCATCCCGTCCGTTACCTGGGTATTGCAGGCGATCTGGAGCTTGCGCTGGCCTTCCACCTCCACCTGGCACAGCCGGCAGCTCCCGGCGATGCTGAGACCCGGGTGATAGCAATAGCGGGGAATCTCGATTCCGAGGGCCTCTGCGGCCCGCATGATCGTTGTCCCCTTTTCTACTTCGATCTCTTGCCCATCGATGATCAGCTTCGGCATCGGTCGTACCCCTCTCCTCTCTGTTCAGATATCCAGGGGACATCTCCCATCACGGATGTGTCGCTCAAAATCGTCGCGAAACTTGGTAATAAAGGCCTGAATCTGCATGGCATCCGCATCCCCGAGCGGGCAGATCGTCTGCCCGATCATGTTACTGGTAATGCTGGCCAGCAGATCGAGATCCTCAAGGGTCGCCTCTCCCCGGAAGATGCTGTCGAGAACCTTATCCACCCAGCGGGTCCCTTCCCGGCACGGGGTGCACTGTCCACACGACTCATGGGAGAAGAAGTGGGTGATCCGCTGCAGGGCCTGCACCATGCAGGTGCCGTCGTGCATGACGATGATCGCCCCTGAACCGAGCATGGAGCCTGCCTTGGCCAGGGAATCAAAGGAGGCCGGGATCTTTATCTCCTCTGGAGTGAGGACCGGAGCCGAAACCCCTCCCGGGATCACCGCCTTGAGGGGACGGTCATCCACAATGCCACCCGCCTGCTCAAAGATGATCTTATCCAGGGGATACCCCATGGGTAGCTCGTAAACGCCCGGCTTCTTGACATGCCCGCTCACCGAGAAGAGGCGGGTACCACCATCCCGCTCCGTACCGAGACCGGCAAACCACTCCCCTCCCCGGTTGATGATATGCGGGATGAAGGAGAGGGTCTCTATGTTGTTGATCACCGTGGGACAGCCAAAAAGCCCGACCGCCGCCGGGAAAGGGGGTTTGAGGCGGGGCCAGCCCTTCTTCCCCTCCAGCGATTCCAGCAGGGCCGTCTCCTCCCCACAGATATAGGCTCCGGCTCCCCGGTGCACGTAGATGTCCAGGTCAAAACCGGAACCGAGGATGTTCTTTCCCAGCAAACTGGCCGCGTACGCTTCGGCCAGTGCTCCCTCCATCCGGGCAATCGGTTCATCGTACTCTCCCCGGATGTAGATATAGGCGGTATGGATACCGATGGCATAGCAGGTGATGATCGCCCCCTCGATCATCATATGGGGTTCGTGGAGCATGATCCAGCGATCCTTAAACGTTCCCGGCTCCCCCTCATCCCCGTTGATACAGAGGTACTTGGGCTTGTCGGTCTCTTTGGGCACAAATCCCCACTTGACCCCGGCCGGAAAACCGGCTCCGCCCCGGCCGCGCAGATTCGATTTCTTCACCTCGGCGATCACATCCTCCGGTGACCAGTCCTGGAGGACCTTTTTGAGTGCCTCGTACCCTCCATGCGACTGGTAGACCCGCAGTGTGTGCGTATCCTTTTCTCCGGCATGCTTCGTAATGATCCGTTCTGTCATGATCCTTCCCGTCCCTTACTGCTGTTTGAGTTCCTCCAGGAGGGCATCCAGTTTTTGCGGTGAGAGGTTACCGTAGTAGCGGTTATTGATGCGGACAACCGGTGCTGACCCGCAGTCGCACAGGCACTCCACCGTGGCCAGGGAAAACTGCTGATCCGGGGTAACCTCCCCCACGCGAATCCCCAGTTTCTCCTCCAGGAATTTGACCAGGGGGAGACCTCCCCGCAGAAAGCAGGAGAGGTTGGTGCAGCACTCGATATGATACTTCCCGAGGGGTCGGGAACGGAACATGGAATAAAAGGTGACCACCTCGTGCACCTGGGCCGGGGTGAGATCCAGGAGCTGGGCCACATACTCCTCCACGGCCGGAGAGATATAGGAAAACTCCTCCTGTGCCAGGTGCAGTACCGGGAGGATGGCGGCCCGCTTGTAAGGATACCGCTTGAGGATAGCGGCCAGGCGCTCCTGCCCTTCTGTGGAAAAGACGACTTCACTGCTCATCGATCCAATTCCCCTCCAATCATATTCACCGAACCGAACGTGGGGATAATATCGGCCAGCATATCCCCTTCCAGAATCTGCGCCAGCGCGGCCATGATCGGGAAACAGGGGGCACGGACATGCACCCGGTACGGCCGGTCGGTACCGTCGCTGACCACGTAAAACCCGAGCTCTCCGTTGGCCCCTTCCACCGGCTGGTAGACCTCCCCTTTAGGGGGGCGGATCCCATGACCGTACATGATCAGTTTAAAGTGATTCATCAAGCCCTCGATGCTGGTATAGACATCCTTTTTCGGGGGGAGCACCACCCGCCTGTTGGGGGCATTCACCTGCAGGTAGCGCTCCTTCTCCGCCCCCTGCAGGTTGGGGGAGAGGGTATCGCGGGCGCGGGCGATCTCGGCGATCTGTCCCCTCTTCCCCTTATCGACCAGCACATCGGGCGGGAGCGCGTTCCCCTGCTGATCGACCTGGATG
>RFHZ01000788.1 GCA_003696125.1 Nitrospinota bacterium | reverse complement strand
GTTGACCCACTACCCGAATGAACTCTCCGGGGGAGAGTCGCAACGGGTCGCCATTGCCCGGGCGATTATTAACGAGCCGACCCTGCTGCTGGCCGATGAACCGACGGGAAACCTGGATAGCCAGGTGGGCAGAGAGATCATGTCCCTCTTCCTCTCCTTGAACGAGCAGATGCGGATGACCCTTATTCTGGTGACGCATGACCCACAAATCGCCCAGTATGCAGAGCGTATCCTCTTCCTCAAAGACGGGAAACTCCAACCAGGACTCTGATCATGCACCTGCTCGAATACGGATACCTGGCTCTGAAAGGATTACAGATCAACAGGCTCCGCTCCTTTCTGACCATGCTCGGCATCCTGGTCGGGGTGACCGCCATCATTATGCTGGTCTCTCTGGGGGAGGGGGCCAAGGTGTACGTGACCCAGCTCTTTGCCGAGATGGGAACCAACACCTTCGTGGTTACCCCGGGAAAGGCGGAGACCACCGGCGGGCATCCGATCATGGGGAGCTTCAACAAACTGACCCTGGAGGATGCCCGGGCCATCGAGCGAAGGGCACAGGCAGTGCAGGCCCTTACCGCCGACATCATCGGTACCGGTAAGGTCAAATACCAGAACCGGGCGCGTGACACCGCCATCATCGGGGTAAGCGAGGACTACCAGGAGGTGGTCAACCAGCGGGTCGATATCGGGGCCTTCTTCACCCGGGCAGATGTGGAGGGCCGACGCCGTCTCTGCGTGCTGGGACGGGTGGTAAACCGCGACCTCTTCCCCGCCGAGAATCCCCTGGGTAAGATGGTCAAGATCAACAACGTGAAATTCCGGGTGATCGGGATCATGGAGGAAAAGGGGCGCAGCCTGGGTATCAACTTCGATGATATGGTCTTCATCCCGGTGACCGCTGCCCAGGCCCTTTTTAACACCGATCGCCTCTATGAAATCGTGGTGGCGGCGGTTAACGAGAAGGAGATCGATACCGCGGTACAGGAGGTGACCAAAATCCTCCGGGAACGGCATGGGGGAAAGATCGACTTTACCATCGTGACCCAGGGGGCCATGCTCTCCACCTTCCGCACCATCCTCAGCGCCTTGACTTACCTGCTGGCCGGCATTGCCGGAGTATCTCTTCTCGTCGGCGGTATCGGCATCATGAACATCATGCTGGCCTCGGTGACAGAGCGTACCCGGGAGATCGGGGTGCGCAAGGCGGTTGGCGCCAAAAGGCGGCATATTCTGTTCCAGTTTCTGACCGAGGCCCTGATCCTCAGTGCCACAGGAGGGGTTATCGGCATCGTTCTGGGCTGGGGAGGAGCCGCCCTCCTCAATGCCTGGATCTTCCCCTCCATCTCTCCACCGATTTCCCTCTGGGCCATTGCCCTGGCCTTTTTCTTTTCCCTCCTGGTGGGGACCTTCTTCGGGGTCTATCCGGCGCAGAAAGCCTCCCGGCTCGATCCGATCGAGGCATTGCGACACGAGTAGGCTGTCTTCACCCCCCAGGCGCCTGTCGGCAGGGGCATCGGATCAGTATTGGGCTTGATCAGGAAGGCGACTCTGGTATATGATAGGCGCCAGACGAGAAGAAGCCTGTTTCCTCAACTTCCAGAGAGGAGGAAGAGTCATGGAGCAAAAGAGCCTTTTCCGTCTCTTGTCCCTCTCCTGTCTCCTGCTTATGCTGAGTCTGACCGCTTTGGGACCTGCTGGCAGCCGCAGGGTGTGGGGAGCGGCTCCAGCCACCCTGGCCCTGACCAGTCCTGCCTTCAAGCCAGGGAGCCCTATCCCGGTCAGGTATACCTGTGATGGAGAAGACCTCTCTCCCCCCCTGCAGTGGAGCAACGTGCCCTCGGGCACGAAGAGCTTTGCCCTGGTTGTCGATGATCCGGATGCGCCCATGGGCACCTGGGATCACTGGATACTCTACGACATTCCGGCCACCACTACCCGTCTTCCGGCCGGTATTGCGGCAACCAGGCGAGTTCCTGAGGTCGGTACCCACGGGAGGAATAGCTGGAGACGCCTGGGATATGGTGGCCCCTGCCCTCCAGGCGGTACACACCGCTACTTCTTCAAACTCTATGCCCTGGACACCGTGCTGCAGCTTAAACCTGGTGCAACCAAAAAGAAGCTTCTGCGGGCGATGCAAGGGCATATCCTGGCGCAAGGAGAACTGATGGGCACGTATCAGAGGAGAAGATGATGGACGCTGCACTCACATCGTATCTGGATGCACATGCAGAAGAGGCACAGGAACTACTCACCCGGCTCTGCCGCCAGCCGAGTGTGGCTGCTCAGAACCTGGGCATGGCAGAGATGGCGGATCTGGTCGAATCCCTGTTGCAGGAAGCCGGATTTCGTACGCAACGCCTGCTGACCGAAGGAGCGCCACCGGCCATTTATGGCGAACAGCGTGGCCAGAGTGATTTTACCCTCTTGCTCTACAATCACTATGACGTGCAACCGGCAGAACCGCTCGCACTGTGGCACTCCCCCCCTTTTGAGCCGACCATACGCGAGGGGAAGTTTTATGCGCGAGGGGCTGCGGATAACAAAGGGGAGATTGCAGCCCGGCTGGCCGCCATCCGTGCGCTGCGGGCCGTGTACGGCACTCTCCCCATCACCCTGCGCTGGATCATTGAAGGGGAAGAAGAGATCGGGAGTCCACACTTTGCTGCCATTGCCCAGCAGTATGCTTCCTTGCTGCAGGCGGATGGAGGCCTCTGGGAAGGGGCGGGCTTCGACTCGACCGGTCGGCCAGAATTGCACCTGGGGACCAAAGGACTCCTCTATGTGCAACTCGATGTTCGTTGCCTCGGTATCGATGCCCATTCCGGTGCCGCCCCCATCCTGCCGAGTGCTGCCGGGCGACTGGTCCAGGTCCTCTCCGCCCTCCGCACTCCAGAAGGACGGGTGCGTATCCCCGGTTTCTATGATACGGTGCGCCCCCCTTCGGAAGCAGAGAGGGCTGCCCTGGCCGATCAACCGGATCGAGAGGCCGAACTCCGTGCCGCGTACCAGGTGGAACGTTTCGTGGATGGATTGACCGGTGTGGCCTTGCGCGAGCGGTACGCCTTTGCTCCCACCTGTAACATCGCTGGCCTGGGTAGCGGGTACACCGGAGAGGGGGTAAAGACGGTGCTCCCGGCATCTGCCATGGCCAAGATCGATTTCCGGCTGGTTCCGGAGCAGGACCCGCAGGATATTCTGACCAAGCTGCAGCAGTACCTGCAATCGGAAGGGTTTGACGATGTCCAGGTTACGGTCCTGGGGATGGCCGAACCGGTGGTGACGCCGATCGATCATCCCTTTGTCCAGCGCGTGGCCACTATTGCCGAATCG
>RFHZ01000787.1 GCA_003696125.1 Nitrospinota bacterium | reverse complement strand
GAATTGGGGTTACGACATAAGGAAAAAACAAAGAGGGAAGAGGGTTTCCGAGAAGCGGAAATCTGTTTTCAACAAGCCCTTGACATTGCCCGTCATCAACAGGCAAAATCGTTGGAGTTGCGGGCGACCATGAGTCTGAGCCGGCTGTGGCAACAGCAGGGACGAGGCAAAGAAGCCTGCGCATTACTCTCAGAGATCTACAACCGCTTCACCGAAGGATGGGATACGGCAGATCTCCAGGAGGCGAGGGCATTGTTACACCGGCTGTGACCTTGAACTGCTCAAGGCGAGGAGTGTTTTTGCTTGCCGCCACTCAAGGAACGGCAAGCAAAAGGAGGCCCTTTCTTTATTTTACGGGTAGACATCTGTACCGGTACGGACAGAAATGCACAGAAAGGAGGCACTTATGAAGAAACGGTTCTGGATCTGGCTCGTGTTCATCAGCGGTCTGTTCCTCGCTCTGCCCCTGCACGCGCAGACGCTGCACATGCTCACCTCGTTTAACCCGGAAGAAGCCCAGTTCTACATCAAAGTCTTTGAGGAAGACACCGGGATCGATGTGGAATTCGTTCGCCTCTCCTCCGGCTCGGCCCTGGCCCGGGTCGAAGCGGAAGCGGGCAACCCGCAGTCCAGCATCTGGTTTGCCGGCACCAACAGCTCCCATATCGTCGCAGGGAAGAAGGGTCTCCTGGAGCCGTACGTCTCCCCCCTCTCCGTCCTGATCCCGGATAGTCCCCAGTTCAAGGATCTGGAAAACCATACCTGGATCGGCATCTATGCCGGGTTCATCGCCTTTGCCACCAACAAGCAGTTCCTGGAGCAGAACAAGCTCTCCCCTCCCCAGTCCTGGGCCGACCTCCTCAAGCCGGAGTTCAAAGGGAAGATCGCCATGGCCTTCCCCTTCTCCTCCGGTACCGCCTATACCGTCCTGGCCACCCTCCTCCAACTGGGACTCGATGGGACCGAGCCACGCAGTCAGGCGAGTATAGACAAGGGGTTTGCCTTTGCCCAGAAGCTCGATGCCCAGATCGGCCAGTACCTCGAGTCTGGTTCCGGCTGTATCGCGCTGGCCGGAACCGGGGAGTTCCCGGTCTGCATCTCGTTTTCCCATGATATCGCGGCCAAGGGACTCTCCAAAGGACTCCCCCTGGTCATGACCTTCCCCAGGGAAGGGACCGGTTCAGAGGTGGGGGGCATGGCCCTGATCAAAGGGGGACCGGAGACGAACACACTGGCGCGTGTCTTCTACGACTGGGCCCTCTCGGTACGGGCGCAGAACCTGTACGCCCACTTCTTCCGGGTACCGTTGAATGTCAAAGCCAAAGTGGGAGAAGGGGTGGTGCGTGCCTCGGACATCAAGCTGGTCGATTTCGACTACAACTGGGCAGGACAGCACCGCGAGGAGTTTGTCGAACGCTGGCGTGAGATCACCGGGAATTAAGATCAAACCACGGAGTTTCTGACACATCCCGCAGCCTCAATACAGCAGAAGACCGCGAAGTACCAGGATAGGGCAAGGGACTGGATGTCTGGTAGGGGCGCAGCGCGCTGTGCCCCTACGCGCTCAACACTGAGCATTTGGCTACAATACACTCCGTGTCTCTATGATGATGGGGAGGAATGATCCACACGATGGCACCAGAAGTCGGGACGATAGTTTTACGACGCGGCTGGCGACGCCTGCAGGCCGATCCGGTTCTCACCTGCATCATCCTGGGGGTGTTTGCCCTGATCGGGATCTTCGTGATCTATCCGGTGCTCCGTCTCTTCCTGCGCAGCATCTTCCTCAACGGTCAATTCTCGCTCCAGATCTATCAGAACCTGTTTCGCAAGATCTACTATATACGCCCCCTCCTGCACAGCCTGCATGTCGGGGCGGTCACCGCCCTGATCGGGACCACGGTCGCCTTCATCTTCGCCTATGCCCTCAACCGGACCGATATCCCTGGAAAGGGGGTGGTGCGCGGGATCGCCCTGCTCCCCATCATCTCTCCCCCCTTTGTCCTCTCCCTGGCCGCCATCTTCCTCTTTGGCCGGCAGGGGTACTTCACCAGGCTGCTCGGGATAAACTTCAACATCTGGGGATTTAACGGGCTGGTACTCACCGAAACCCTCAGCTACTTCCCCATCGCCTTTGTCGTACTGGAAGGGGTACTGCGAGGCATCGATCCGGCCCTGGAAGAGTCGGCCTTTGATCTGGGCGCCTCCCGCCTCCGTGTCTTTCTCACCGTGACCCTCCCCCTGGCCCTTCCCGGGCTGGCCAGCGCCCTGCTCCTCGTCTTTGTCGAGTCCCTGGCCGATTTTGGCAACCCGATGGTGATCGGTGGTCGCTATACGGTCCTCTCCTCCGAGGCCTACTTCGCCATCCAGAGCTACAACATCCCGCGGGGGATCGCCCTGGCCATCCTGCTCCTCGTCCCTCCCCTGCTCGCCTTTCTCCT
>RFHZ01000786.1 GCA_003696125.1 Nitrospinota bacterium | reverse complement strand
CCTCTTCGGCATGGAGAACTTCCGGGTTGTCCCGGCCGAGGGGGGAAACGTGGTGACCTATGAGAAAGACGGGCAACGACACCTCGTCTATCACGCGCGCAAGATCCGCCGCAAGAAGCTGCAAAAGCTCCTCTCCCTGCTGGACGATTCTCTCCAGGAGGGGAAGAAGCGCGAGCACCAGGAGACCCTCTCCTGCGAGCTGATCCATGTGAAGAGACAGAGCCTCTTGCTCGAACGGCCAGGGATCTTTTTCCATCACTATCGGTACTCTTTCAAGCCGAATTACGACTCCTTGATCGGTATCCTGATGCTCTTCAGCATCGGGACCACCCTGCTGCTATTGAGCCTGACCATGGATTACCGGCAGCTCTCCGAAATCGGATTCCAGGCCGAACTGAAACGCTCCATCCTCCCTTTCGGCATCATCCCCGGCATCATCTTTGAGATTGGCGCCTGTATTTATACCTGGTTCACCTCCAAAACGACCTACCAGGAGATGAAGCTCCTCTCCTGCTATCGGAGTCGTGCCATCTCGAACAGTGCAGAAGCGTTTGAAATTGTGCTGGACAACAAATATCATAAAGGGTATCGTTTGTTTAAGGGAGTCTCGGTAGGCATATGCATCGACAAAGAGCCGACCCCTTTACAACAAGAACTCCTACGCCTGTTTCATCTCGAGCGCTTCCTCCAGGAGGAGGTCAGCCAGACTTCTCTCCCTCGTCCGTCTGCCCGGGTCTGAAAGACGGGGGTACGGAGAGGGTCAAGGTGCTGTGGTATACTATAAAGGGGAAAGCCACTTCTTTCAGTGGGAATATCGATGAGGGGCAAGCTACAGGAGGAAAATAGTATGTTTGAGAAGACGCGTGAAGTCACCCGGAAAGATAAATACGGCTTTATCGAGGAGGGAAGTCAGCGCAGAGCAGTGATCATGGGCACAACTGCTCATACGCCGCTCTCCAAACGTGAGCTCGCTTTGATGGCAGCCGTAGAACCGATCCAAGCCGGTGATATCCGCTACACCGACGCACCAGGACCTTACTCCAGGGAGAATCCGCTGCTTACCGTCACGGTGACCTCAGAGATCCTGGGAGGAACTCGCAACCTCGTCTTTGATGGCCAGGAACTCTACCTGGTCCACGGAGAACGGCGCTACTCGTTGCACGATGAGGCCCTGCTGCACCGCAGAGCAGAACAGCTTGGAGTCAGGGTTGCCGATCTGAAGCGGGTCATCACCAACCTGGAGGAGACCGTCAAGCAGAAGATCATCCTGTTGACCAAGGAGCGAGAGTCAACGAGCATTGCTGCACCTCTTTCCTCCCACAGGTAGGGCGATATCCTTTCCCTCATCGTTTCCCACCTCCTGCGACCGCCTGCCGGTCGCAGGAGGCCCCAGCGCTTCCTGGGGCCAAGCGGGTGGGGGGATGGGATTGTGACCTCCTTAAACGATATGCTTCTTCTTCTTGTTGATGTAGTCGATGATGACGTATTCTCCTAGCCGATGGGGTGTGGTGTAAAATGCTCTCCCCTGGCAGATCTGGGTAAGCCGGTGCACAAAATCGACCAGGTAGTAATCATCGGCCAGCATGAAGGTATTGATCGTGATGCCGCTCTTACGACAGCGGAGTGCCTCCAGGAAGGTGGCCTCGAGAATAGCCGGGTGCACACCCCAGGTATGAATGTACAGCCGTCCATTGATCGTTGCTGCCGTCGGCTTTCCATCCGTAATCAGAATGATCTGCCGATTCGCACTGCGATCGCGATTCAAGAGCTTCCGCGCCAGTTCTAATCCCCCCTGCGTGTTGGTATGCTCCGGCCCTACGGTCACATAGGGGAGGTCCTGCACCTTGAGTTCGCGGGCATAGTCTCCAAAGCCGACGATATAGAGCTTATCGCGGGGAAACTGGAGGCGGATCAGGCTCTCCAGGGCCAGGGCAACCTTCTTGGCAGCGGTGAAACGAGTATAGTCGTACGGGTCCATG
>RFHZ01000785.1 GCA_003696125.1 Nitrospinota bacterium | reverse complement strand
TTCCTGCACCGTCTCATCCCTTCTATCTCTAAGCCTTCTGTCCCCAGCAGCCAGCCTGCTGAAGGCAGAGGGCGGAAGGTCTCTTCAGTTGCCGGGTCTGGCTACTTTCCGATACAGAAGTCCCGGAATATCTGGTCCAGTAAGTCTTCGGTAAAACTCTCCCCCACAATCTCCCCCAGGCTCTCCAGGGCCGCCTGAATATCGAGGGCCACAAACTCTCCCGACATCTTTGCCTGCAGGGAGGCGATGGCCTCTTCGACATGTTCCCGGCAGCGGAGGAGAGCTTCCTGGTGGCGGAGCCTGGTCACCAGCACCCCTTCGTCCTTGGGTCGCATCGGTTCTTGAAACAGGTGACGGCAGATCGCCTCCTCGAGCCGGGGCAATCCCAGCCCGGTGGTGGCCGACACCTCCACGAGTTCTCGTTGCGGGAAGCGGTTCCGTAAGTGCCGGGTATCGAGACGCCGGGGCAGATCGATTTTATTGACCACAAAGAGGAGATGCCGTCCCTGCACCTCTTCCAGCAACGCTTCATCCTCTGCTTCCCAGGGGAGAGAAGCATCGAGGAGGAAGAGGAGCAGGTCAGCCGTCTCCAGGAGTTGTCGGGAGCGAACGACCCCTTCCTGTTCCACGGTATCACGGGTAGGCCGGATACCGGCCGTATCGCAGAGGCGGAACGGGTAGCCCCGGATGCTGAGGCGTTCCTCGATGACATCGCGGGTGGTGCCGGGAACAGGGGTGACAATGGCACGGTTGGCAGAGAGCAAGGCGTTGAAGAGACTCGATTTCCCCACATTCGGCTTGCCGATGAGTACCAGCAATACCCCTTCCCGCAGCAGCCTTCCCTGGCGAAAGCTCTCGATCAGGGGGTGCAGACGCTCTAACACCCTGGTGAGCCTGGAGAGGAGATCGGCGTTCTCGATGATCTCGATATCCTCCTCGGGAAAGTCGATGGCAGCTTCCAGAGCGGCCAGCACCTCGATCAGTTGCTGCCGCAGGTGTTGCACCTCCTGGGAGAGACCGCCCTCCAATTGCCGCAGGGCATTGCGCATGCTCAGGTCGCTGGTGGCCTGGATCAGGTCGAGGACCGCTTCCGCCTGGGTCAGGTCGAGTCGGCCGTTGAGAAAAGCCCGTTTGGTAAACTCCCCCGGTTCTGCCAGGCGAGCACCGGCGGCCAGGGTCACCTCCAGCACGCGGCGCAGCGTCATGATCCCCCCGTGGCAACTGATCTCACAGACATCCTCTGCCGTGTAGGAACGGGGACCCTGCATGAAGGTGAGCAGCACCTCATCGAGTTTGGTCCCGGTGGAAGGATCGACGACAAAGCCGTAGCGGACCCGGTGCGAGACCAGGTTTTTGATCCGTTTGCCCCCAGGGGTGCGGAAGATCCGCTTCACCACCTCTTG
>RFHZ01000084.1 GCA_003696125.1 Nitrospinota bacterium | reverse complement strand
GTACATCTCCTGTCCGGTAGGGAAGGCGATCGTTGCCGGCATCGCCAAAGGGGCCGGAATGATTGAACCGAATATGGCCACCATGCTCTCCTATATCCTCACCGATGCCCAGATCCCTTCGCCTACGCTGCGCACCATGCTCGTCTCCAGCGTGAACAAGTCGTTCAACATGATCAGCATCGATACCGATACCAGCACCAGCGATACGGTGGTGCTCATGGCCAACGGGCTGGCCGGTCCGGTCGATCTCGACCGCTTTCAGGCCACGCTGGATGAGGTCTGCATCTTCCTGGCCAAGGAGATCGCGCGGGATGGAGAAGGGGCGACCAAGCTGATCGAGGTCACGGTCACAGGGGCAGAGAGCTTTGCCCAGGCCAGGAAGGTGGCCAAATCGATCGTCAACTCTCCCCTGGTGAAGACGGCGGTGTACGGCTGTGATCCGAACTGGGGACGCATCATCATGGCCATCGGCAAGTGTCATGACGAAAAGGGGATCGTCCCGGAGAAGGTCACCGTCGCCATCGGGGACACGGTGGTCTTTCAGCATGGAGAACCGGCCGCTTTCTCCCTGGATGCGGTCAGCCGCTACCTGGCCAATCCCGAGGTGGTGATCCGGGCAGACCTGGGACTGGGGAGGGAAGAGGCGACGGTGTGGGGCTGTGATCTCACCGAGGGCTACATCAAGGAGAATGCCTACTATACGACCTGAGGCGCAGGGACCAGGGATCAGCGAAAGGCCTTCACGTCGATATGAAACTTGCTCACCATCTGCTGCAGCCAGCTCCGGTTGATACCCGCCAGGCGGGCGGCGGCAGAGACGTTTCCCCTGGTCTTTTGCAGGATATGGAGGAGGAAGAGCCGCTCGATCTCCTCACTCGCCTTCTGCCGGGCCAGCGCTTTGGCCGCTTTGAGCTCCTCATTCGTCTCCGGAACCTTGGGGGAAAAGGGGAGAGGGGACCGCTCGATCTCTTTCACCTCTTCCGGGAGTTCTGCCGGGGTGATGGTTCTCCCCCGGCAGAGGATCACGGCCCGGTGGAGGATGTTCTCCAGTTCCCGGATGTTGCCCGGAAAGTCGTAACGCATGAGCAGCGCAGTGGCTTCTGCATCGATGCCTACCGGCTTTCCCGGCGAGAGCTTCTGCAGGAAGTGATGGATGAGGAGGGGAATATCCTCTCTGCGTTCCCGGAGAGGGGGAAGATGAATGGGGATGACGTTGAGACGGTAGTAGAGATCGGGACGAAAAGTCCCTTGCTCCAGCATCTGCTTGAGGTTCTGGTTGGTGGCGGCAATGATGCGGACATCGACCATCTTGAGGTGTTCGCTCCCTAACCGCTGCACCTCCCCGGTCTGCAAAACGCGCAGGAGTTTAGCCTGCAGGCTCAGGTCCAGATCACCGATCTCGTCGAGGAAGAGGGTTCCCCCATCGGCCAGCTCAAACTTCCCCTTCTTGGCGTTCAGGGCGCCGGTAAAGGCACCCCGTTCATGCCCGAAGAGTTCACTCTCCAGGAGGTCCCTGGGGATGGCGGCACAGTTGAGCACCACAAACGGCTTGTCGGCTCGATGGCTGTTATAGTGAAGCGCTTTGGCGATCAGCTCTTTGCCGGTTCCGCTCTCACCGGTGATGAGGGCCGGGGCCTGGGTAGGGGCGGCCTGTTTCACCACTTCCAGGACCGACAGGAAGTTCTGGCTGACCCCGATGATCCCTTCAAAGCGATGCCTGTCCTGCAGTTCCCGTTTTAAGTGGATATTTTCCGCCCGGTAGCGCTCGTTCTCGGCCAGGAGGGTCTGGTAGAAGCGCGCATTTTCGATGGCTACCGCCACATTGGTTCCCAGCATCTCTAAGAAGTTCAGATCCTCCTGGGTGAATTCCCCTTCCTTTTTGTTGATCACTTCGATCACCCCGATGTTCCCCCGCGAGGTGCGAAGCGGTACGCAGAGGAGGGAGCGGGTGGTCAGGTTGGTATACTCGTCTACCTTGGGATAAAAACCGGGTTCCTGGGAGACATCGGTGACCAGGAAGGAGCGGCCTTCTCGCAGTGCCCGTCCTGCCAGTCCCTCGTGGGCCGGGAAACGGATTTCTGCCAGGGATTGCTGGTCGGCGAGTCGCTCATCGCTGAAGATAGGGAAGAAGAGCTCCTGCCGTTCCTCGTCCAGCAGGATGATGGAGCAGGCTTCTGCCTTTAAGAGCTCTTTTCCCTTCTCCGTGCTCACCTTGAGCAGGGTAGTGTAGTCGTCGTGAAAGGAGTGGAGGGTGGCAGCGGTCTGGTAGAGGAGGGAGAGCCTGGCACTCTGGGCCACCAGGGTTTGCATCTGCTCGGCATGGTGCAGTCCTTCCTGCACGCACCGGCGTATCTCTGCCTCCTTCCAGGGCCAGGGAACGTACCGGTAGACCGTCACACTGTTGACCAGGTGGGGAAGGGCAGGGGTGTGGGGACGCCCCAACACGATCCAGGGGATCCAGGGGAAGGTCGCCGCCGCCTGTTGCCAGATCGAATGCGCTACAGAGAAGCTCTCGTCTACCAGGATGAGGGAGACCTCTCCGTGTCGACATCCCCTAAACCCCTCTGCCGGAGAGGTACAGAGGGAGACCTCTCCCTGGCCGGCGAGGAAGTCCTGCAGCAGGGGGGCCTGGGCAGTATCCTGGCTGAGCAACAATATTTTGGGTGCATTCATGGCGCCTTCCACCTCCTATCGAGTTAACCATATAACTCCTCACCAGGGAAAAAAATTCCCACTCGCCCGTCCAGGAAAGAGGAACACATCCATAGTCTATCTCCCCCGTCTCCTTCTGGAGCATGGTCTTCTCCCTCTTCCCCCTCCCCACTCATCGCGAGGTCCAGGGGCAGCGGACAGCCTGGTAGGGGCGCAGCGCTGCTGTGCCCACAGGAACTCATCCCCTGCTGAGACCGCTAACCCTGAAAGCTTACTCCCTGCCACCGGCGGGAGAGGCACCAGGGCAAGGGGGGGTTCAGGAGGTAGGGGCGCAGCGCTGCTGCGCCCACAGGAATCTTCATCCCCTGTCAGGACCGCTACCCCTGCAAGCGCCAGCTCTCCCTGCTCCCCGCCACCGGTGGAAGAAGCCGGGGAGAGGGCCAGCGCGTCGTGATGGTCCCAGTGGCAGGCCAGCGCGGTAGGGATTTGTCCCAGCGTCAGGGAGGCCAGAAGGGATACGGAAGTGTTAGACTTGGATTTGAGCAGGAGTATTACGCCCTCTTGGTGTCCGATCGAAGTCCTGGTCAAAGCTGATCAATGTAAGTCCGAAACGCTCTGCCGCCACGTACTGATAGGCATCGTCAAAATCCAGACGGAATTGCTGCATGGTATTGACAACGGTTTCCATGTTCTCAGGTAAGAGGCCAACGAGAGAGACAGCCCCTTCGATAAAGGCGTCGCGTACAAATTGCAGAAGCGCTTCAGCCTGATGCAATCGACTCAAGATCACTCCAAGGGAGTGAAAGGTGAAGTCGGTTATGCACAGCCGTTCAGAGGGGATCTGAGCGAGAAAGCGGCCGACCTCTTCAGATCGTTCCTGGTCCAAGAGCCGCTCCAGCCAGATATTGGTGTCCACCAGGTACATGCAGTCATTCATCCCGCCATGTTAAGGCATCTTTCTGGAGTTCCAAAGCGGTGTACCGATCTCGATACTCTCGGAGCGCCCCTGCCCAATCCTGGCGGAGTTTCCTCCCCTGCTTGCGTTTTCGCTTCTCCAGCAAGAATTCCACGAAGTCCTGGACTTCCTGCTGGAGATCGGGTGGCAACTGCTCGATCAACTCTTTCAAAGTCTTCATCCTTTCCTCCTCCCTTGTCCTGGGCAGCGCATCCACCTGCACATGTTCCTTCGGGGTTCCCGGCCAGCATCCTCCAATGTACCCTATTCCATGGACAACGTCAATCACAGGAGGCGGGAGTGCCTGTCTCCATTTCATAGGAAGCTGACGCGCTTCGTCATGACCACAGGAGATCTCCAGGGTAGGAGCGGTTTCTACCGCGACCTTGTGGATGGCCTGGTCTCTCTTCCCCTCCCGCAAGACCAGTGTACCAGGTAGGCATGGAGAGATCAACAGCCGAGAAATGCTCCCAGGGCAAGGGGGGTTCAGGAGGTAGGGGCGCAGCGCTGCTGCGCCCACAGGAATC
>RFHZ01000083.1 GCA_003696125.1 Nitrospinota bacterium | reverse complement strand
GATTTCTAGTCATAGTTACTCAGATGGATGATATTATAATCTATTCTATGATAGCTTGGCAATATGAAAATTTTCTTGCAATATTCGTGATGAAAAATGGGTTTAGGAGTTGGCTCTCTTCTTGACAGTGCGACTGACAATTAAGAGAAATATACTACGGCCCATATTGTCGTCCCGGCCGCCGAGGCGATCCTGGATAAAGAGTTTCCGGTCTTGAACCATGGCTTTGTCCGCCTGGTCGATTACCTGGGAGGGGATGCCCGCATCGTCCAGGCGGCTCGCGTCTCCTACGGTCCCGGTACCAAGACGTTCCGGGAGGATCGCGCTCTCATCCACTATCTGATGCGTAACCGCCACACTTCCCCCTTTGAGCAGGTGATCCTCACCTTCCATGTCAAACTCCCCCTCTTTGTGGCGCGACAGTGGATACGACACCGCACCGCCCGGGTGAACGAAATCTCCGGTCGCTACAGCATCTTGCCTGACGAATTCTATCTTCCCGCCCCCGACGCCATCCGCTACCAGAGCACACGCAATAAACAGGGACGGGGAGAGGAGATGGTGCCACCCGAGCTGCAACAGCGGGTCCTGGAAATCCTCTGCCAGGGACAGGCCAGCCTGTACGCAGACTACCAGGCGCTACTGCAGGAGAACATCGCCCGCGAACTGGCCCGCATCAATCTTCCCCTGAGCCTCTATACGCAGTGGTACTGGCAGATCGATCTCCATAACCTCTTCCACTTCCTCAAGCTGCGCCTCGATCCCCATGCCCAACTCGAGATCCGGGAATACGCCAGGGTGCTGGCTAACATCACCAAGACCGTTGCTCCCATCGCTTACGAAGCCTTTGAAGAGTATGTCCTCTACGGTGTCAACTTCTCCCGTACCGAGATGGAGGCATTGCGGGCAATCCTGCGCGGGGAAGAGAATCCCCTGACCGGACGGGCACGCCAGCTTTTCGAAGAGAAGCTTAACCCGGCAGAACAGGAGAGACCGCATCAATAAACGGAAATCCAGTCCAGCAATTCCGCGACCCACGGGTCGCCTGAGGAGAAAGGGTTCATGCTGCAATCGATCGAACATGTCATGTCCTTAATGGAAAAGCACTCCTATATCACCGACCGGGCCCTTCCCACCACCATCTTTCTGGCCGAGAAGCTTCAAAAGCCGATCTTCCTGGAAGGCGAAGCCGGGGTAGGGAAGACCGAAGTGGCCAAGGTCATGGCCAAAATCCTCCAGACGCGCCTGATCCGGCTGCAGTGCTACGAAGGACTGGATGTCAACACCGCCCTCTACGAGTGGAACTACTCCAAGCAGATGCTCTACATCCGGCTGGGGGAAAGCACAGGCGAGAGCAAAGAGGTGCTGGAGAAGAACATCTTTAGCGAGGAATTCCTGATCCGGCGTCCCCTGCTGGAAGCCATCACCGCCGAACAGGAGCCCCCACCGGTCCTGCTGATCGACGAAATCGACCGGTGTGATGAGGAGTTCGAAGCCTTTCTCCTGGAGGTCCTCTCCGATTTTCAGATCACCATCCCGGAGATCGGGACCATCCGGGCCAGGCATCGTCCCTTTGTGGTCTTGACCTCCAACCGGACCCGGGAGATCCACGATGCCCTCAAACGACGCTGTCTCTACCTGTGGATCGATTATCCCTCCTGGGAGAAAGAGTACCGCATCGTGCGGGAAAAGGTGCCCGGAATCGAGGAAACCCTGGCCCAAAAGATCTGTACCTTTATGCAGCAGATGCGACAGATCAATTTTCAAAAGAAACCGGGGATCGCCGAAACCTTAGACTGGGCAGCCGCCCTCTTGCATCTGCGCAAACACGAACTGGACGCAGAAACGATTATCGAAACGATCGGCTGCGTGTTGAAGTACCGGGAAGATATCGAGAAGTTCAAGAGTGAACACCTCAGCACCATGCTGGAGGGCTAAAGGAGGAAACCGTTGCCACCGTCCCGGAACTCTGCTAGAATGCCTGCTGTTCGCGGAACAGGTACAGGGAGTTTTCCACTCTGGGAGACAGGGGAGCGAGACGTGATTCATGGGGAAAGCAGAGCCCGGCGTTCACTTCTTGGACGGGTCCTCCTGGAACGGATCGTCCTCTT
>RFHZ01000784.1 GCA_003696125.1 Nitrospinota bacterium | reverse complement strand
TCGTCGAGCAGGAGCAGGTGGGGATCGAGCATCAGGAGGCGGGCAAACTCGAGGAGCTTGGTCTGGCCAAAGGAGAGTTCCCCTGCCTTCTGGTGCTGGAGGGGGAGGAGATCGACGAGCTGCAGGAGGGTCCGGGCCCGCTCCTCGCGCCTCTCTTTGGGAAGCCGCAGGCCGGCCACCAGCATGTTCTGTAACACCGACAGCTCGGCAAAGGGACGGCTGATCTGGAACGTCTTGCTGATCCCACGCTGGGCAATGGCTTCCGGGGGGAGACCGGTAATCTCTCTTCCCTGGAAGAAGACCTGTCCCGCATCCGGCCGGTGGAAGCCCATGATCAGGTTGATAAAGGTCGTTTTCCCGGAGCCGTTGGGACCGATGATCCCCACGATCTCTCCTTCCTCAACCCGGAGAGAGATGTCGTTGACCGCCCGCAGACCACCAAAATCCTTGACCAGTCCTCGTGTCTCCAGTAAGGACACCCTTCCCTTCCTCCTTCCCTTCTGTCTATCCCTGTGAAGAACTCCTGAAGTAGTATACGTGGCGGGAAAGCGGGTGTCAATGTATGCGTCGTCTACGAAAGAGCATTTTGTCTCGATTCCCCTCTTGACAAGAACGAGAGAAACAGTATAATGTAGCGTTGAGTCTGGTAGTATCTGGTAGTATATGGTATCTCTTAGAGAGGAATCTTTATCTTCATACAGCCTGGGTAAGCAGATGTCTAGCATACAACCGATCCGGTGCATCTGTCTGAGGCGGGGGTTACTGACGCCCGCCCGGACGGCACGCTAATTTCGAGTTATCTTCGCCGACGTCGCGAGCAAGTGACCCCCGCATCTCGAGTAACACCCCTGCCAGGGGGCTGTCTCTGAGAGAGGGGGTTTTTTATTTCCCCCTCTCTCGAGCGCTCCTCCTGGAAGGGCAGGGTTGCTGGGAGAGGGGGATTTTTTTTAGGCTAACACAAGGCTGCAGGGAAAAAGGAGATGGATGCATGACCATGAGGGAAACGTTCCAGCAGATAGTCGCTCGCTATCCGCTTTTGCAACTTATCGGGAACACACCTTTAGTAAAAATCGACCTCTTCTCCCAGGAGTTCCCGGAAGTCGAGATCTATGCCAAGGCAGAATTTCTCAATCCTGGTGGCTCGATCAAGGATCGACCGGTGCTGCGCATGCTCATCGAGGCGATCCGCTCAGGAGAATTGACACCGGATAAGACCATCCTCGATTCGACCTCGGGCAACGCCGGGATCGCCTATGCCATGATCGGGGGAATCCTCGGCTACCAGGTGGAGTTGGTGGTACCGGGAAATGCCAGTGCCGAGAGACGCAAGCGGATGATCGCCCATGGGGCACGCCTCGTTCTCACCGATCCGCTGCTCGGATATGATGAGGCCCTGCGTGAGGTACGACGGCGGTATATGCGGAATCCGGAACGCTATTTCTGGTGCAATCAGTATAAGAACGACTACAACTGGCGGGCCCATTACGATACCACCGGTGAGGAGATTCTCCGGCAAACCGGGGGTGAGGTGACCCACTTTGTTGCCGGAATCGGTACCGGGGGGACGATTACCGGTATCGGTCGTCGTCTCAAGGAATATAACCCCAAGATCGAAGTCTGGGGAATTATCCCGGACGAGTTTCCCGGTATCGAGGGACTCAAACCCCTGGGCAAGCCCGAGGATATTGTCCCGGAGATTTTGGACGAGACCATCATCGACCAGAAGATCCCGGTCACGGTGGAAGAGGCGTACGAGATGTGCACCCTCTTGGCCAGACAGGGACTCTTTGTCGGACAATCCTCTGGAGCATATATACGCGGTGCACTGGAGATTGCCCGTCGCATCCGCAAGGGGAAGATCGTCACCATCCTCTGTGATACGGGAGAGCGGTACTTCAGCACCCATCTCTGGGATTGAAGAGGGGGACAGGATTTCCGGCGGGAGAAGGGGAGTCTCCCTCCTCCCGTCGAGGGGCTCTATACGGCGGCACCGGCCAGTTTGGCCCGCCGGGTGATGTAAGCGGCAAGACGGGCGTACGGGTTAAACCCGACGATCTGCTCGGCAGCAGTAACGAAGTTGGAGAGTGCATTCACATCGTAGAAGTAGGGTTCCCCATCCTGATCGTTAACCAGATACTCGATCCCTCCCACATCGAGATGCGCCTGACGGGCAAGGGCTAACACCTGGTCGATGACCGCAGGTGGGGGCGTATAAGGCTCGATACGCAACCCGGGTTTTTCGGTGGGATGGGCCAGGTAATTGGCAACGATGTTATCACTTGCACCAGTCGGCATGGCCGGTGTGGTACCGACCTGGCAGATATCGGCCGGACAGAGATTAAACCCGCTATCCGGATTGGGATAGACCTTGATCGCATAGAGGAAGGCATGATCGAGTACCTCTACCCGTACGATACACCCCTCTCGGGCCGGGAGGTATTCCTGCACCAGGGCGGTCTGATCGATACCCAGGTCGATTTTCCCTGCTGTTGCCGCTTCCTGCAAGGCTTCTGGGGTGTCGAAGCGCTGGATCCTGGCTCCACTCCCCCCGATGTTGGGCTTGATAATCAGGGGATAGCGGAGACCGGAAGCCGCAAGGAGGGCTTGTGCAGGATGGTTGATCACGCGTGCCCGGGGATAGCGGACTCCTACCTGTTCAAAGAGGGTCAGTTGCCGGGCCTTAGAGATCTCGATCTGATAAGCATTACTCCCGTTGATAACCGCCACGCCATGGGCCTCCAGATAGGCGAGGTAGGACACGGTGTAGAAAATTCCACTGCCGTGGCCGCGCAGATAGGCGGAAGGACTCATCCGGTTGACCACAAGCTGATAGGGGGGCGGGTGGAGGGCCGGATCGAAATGGTGTTCATGAACCAGGATACGCTCGTAAGGCGTTCCCAGCTCATCCAGGGCCTCAAACAGGGGGATGAACCATTCTGGGTGTTCGTAGAGTATCCCGATGGGTGCCGTCATGCTCTCTCCTCCTTTTAGGGGATAGGGGAACGGTTATTGTTCGGCTTTCTTTTTTCCAGACACAGCTCCGAGAGCCTGTACCGCTTCTGGCTCGATATCGATCTGCAGAGCCTGGTTGAACTTGTTGTAGAACCCGCACAGGGTGATGCGCAGGGTGAGTTCCACGATCTGGGCAGCGGAGAAGTGCTCGCACAACTGCTGAAACAGGGTATCGCTCACCCTGTTGGCGTCACGTGTCACCTGCTCTGCATAGGTGATGACCAGCTTTTCCGTGGCATCGAAGAGGGGACTGGTAGCCCAGTCACCCTGCTGGAGCACCTGGATCTGTTCTGGCCTCAACCCATGCCAGGTTCCCAGCACCGTGTGATGGACAACGCAGTACCGGCAGGCATGCAGATGGGAGACGGTGAGAATGGCCAGCTCGACCAGATGTCGAGGGAGCTGGCTCTCCTGGGGAAAGGCCAGGTAGAGATCGAGGAATCGTCCTGCCAGACCGGGAAGATAGGCCAGGGTAGCGATCTGATTGCGAAACAGGGGCAACTCCTGTTCCGCCCGCTCCAGAAGGGTAGCGATGGGAGCAGGAGCGTCGGTCTTGGCGATGGGGGGAATACGGGCCATGCGATTACCTCCGTTTGGATGAGAATCATCTGCTCTACGCTTTCCTAATAGGGTATAAGACCGCAAGATGGGTTGACAACAGGTTTAAAGAGGCCATAAGAGACAAAATTATTAGATGAATATAAAGAGGAAACCTATAGGAGGAACACCGATGCCGCTGCCCCTCATGTATCCGGCAGAAGTGGATCGCTACCGACTGATCCAGAAACTGGTCCGGCAGGCGAGGGCCACATACCATGTTGCCGAGACCGGGCAACGTGGAATCGATCAGACCGCCCTGGCCATTGCCGCCCGGGTTTCCCAGGCAACCATCAGCAACTTAGAGAATCTGGAAAAGGCGGTCACCTCCCGTCGCCGGCGGGTGAGTCGAGAGGAGCTTATCCGGGTGCTCACCTGGGGACTGGAGCTGGAACAGGCCTGGATCGATGCCATCCTCTGGTTATACGATGGGGAACCGCTTAACGAAGATGAGATCCGCCGTTACGTACGGGGCTATCTCCCGGAAGCAGCCCCTGCCAAATATACGACGACCGAACTCCGTCGCCTGGTACTCTGCCTGCTGCAGGAAGCCCTGTCTGCGCACGACCAGTCCCCCCGCGTGCAACCGGTAACGGTCAAGCTCATCTTCTCCGGCGATGAACGGGCCATATTGGAAGCGGATGAGGCCTTGTTACAGATGGAACGTCTCCCCGGCCAATCACTCCTGGTCAGCGAGTACCCCTCCCATCTCACCCATCCTCCCGAAGCCCACAAGAGCGGGGAACTGGTCGGTTCCCGCTTTATCACCGATGCCCTGCGGCAGCAATGGCTCTCGGTAAACTGGAAGCGGGTAGAGACCTTCTATCACAACCTCGAACTCTACGGCCAGCGCAGTATCCATTGTAAGGCCAGTGTTCAGCGGTACCTGCAGAGGGACTTCTCGCACCGGCTGACTTTGGAACAGCGACGCCGACAGATTGCGCACTGGATTACCCTTTTAGAATCCTACGACCATTACCAGGTCGGTCTGGCCGAAACCACACCGGCCCTGGAGTTGAAGTTGAAGGGGACGGTGCAGGCCATGATGCGATCTGCCTGCCGCTACGAGGATGACCGCTGGCCTCACTGGGGACCGCGCTATGTGCTGTGGGTGGATGAGACGTCTGTGTTTCGCTTCTTCTTGAACTTCGAGAACGCCTGGGATGCCATTCCCCCACAGGATCGGGATAAGGAGGAGGTGATACGCTGGCTGAGGACGCTCCTCTCTCATCCAGGCTGAAAGACGGAGCAGAACAAAAGTACTTTACTCGGGAAGAGGAGTAGGAGTAAAATATTTTTCATCCTGGCAGGAAAAAAGAGAAGGGAGGTGAAAAGGGAGCAGGAACCGGGTACAAGGAGGTTGGTAGTGGCATGGGGTTAACCTACATGTGAGGAGGAAGGCCATGAAGCGGAAGGAGTTACTGTATCGATGCAGCGCTGTGGTCTTGACCCTTTTTCTGGGGATCTTCTTCTTGGCGGCAGGAGCGTACGGGGCGGGTCCCAAGTACGTCATCCTGCTCTTTGCCGATGGAACCGGTCTGGCCCAGATGGAGTTGGGCCGGATGGCCAACCGCTATCTCTACAACGAGGAGTTTACCGTTACGGACAGGATTTTCCGCGAGGGGGCTTTGGGACTCCTCACCACGCAGAGCGCCAACTACCTGGTGACCGATTCTGCCGCGGCCGGCACGGCCATGGCCACCGGGCATAAGACCAAGAATGGGATGGTCGGGGTCACCCCAGAGGGGATGCCGGTCAAAAGCGCCCTGGAGGTGGCGCAGGAGACGGGTCGCCGTGTGGGGATTGTGACCACCGATACCGTTACCGATGCCACACCGGCCGCTTTTGCCGCCCATGTGAAGAGTCGCAAACTCCACCCACAGATTGCGGAACAGTATGTGGCCAAAAACCTGGATCTGATGCTGGGAGGGGGACGGGCCTATTTTCTGCCTCAATCGGCGGAGGGGAGTAAAAGGAAAGATGACAAGGATCTCCTGGCCGCTCTTAAGGCCAAGGGGTACGCCTATGTGACCAATCTAAAAGAGTTAAAGGAGGTGCAGGGGACCAAGGTCATCGGTCTCTTTGCCGACAAGGCCTTGCCTCTGGAGCTGGACCGGGATCGCTCGACGGTCCCCTCCATCTATGAGATGACCGATGCGGCCCTTAAGATCCTGAGTCGAGACAACTCTCCCGGCTTTTTCGTCCTGCTGGAGACGGAGAACACGGACACCGCCTCGCATCGCAACGACATCAGCGATCTGCTGGCCGAGTTACGGGTCTTTGACCGGGCGGTCAGGCTGGCCTACGATTTCTACAAGGCGCATCCGGATGAAACCCTTGTGCTGGTTGCCGGAGACCACGATACGGGTGGACCGGGGATGACCTACGTGAAGGAGAGCCTCTCCGGAGGGAAGACGGTCTATCCGACGGTGGAAAACCTGCGGGTAGCCACCAGGTTTTCGATTTCCCTCAACAAGGCGAAGAAGCTGCTGGGAAAGAATCCGAGTGACAAGAAGATCGATGAGGTCATGGCCAAATACTTCCCGGGGGTGACCCTGTCCCCGCAGCAGCGGGAGGCGATCAAGACCGGGAAGCTCTACGCGCGAAACTTTTACAACCTGCCCCAGAACGCCATTGGGGGAGCCATTTCTGAGTTGACCCAGATCTACTGGGCCAGTCGTGGTCATACGCAGCAGCCGGTCTATGTAGGGGCCATCGGGGTTGGGGCCGAGCGCTTCCGGGGGTATATGGACAACACCGAGTTTGGTCGCATCCTGATCGAGCTGTTGAGCGAACCGCCGATGGCCAAGCGGTAGGGGTATCGTCAGCGGGGATGGAGGTGTGCCGGCCCTATCCCCGCTGGGTCCGGCCTTTTCCTCTTGACAGGGGGAGGGAGGTGTGTTATCATCCCTTTTGATAATGAATATCTATATCAGGAAAGATCCATGGAGGATACACCATGAGCGATATTGCCAGTCGAGGCTATGCCCACCCAGAGGTGCTCGTCTCTACCGACTGGGTGGCCGAACATCTGCACGACCCCCAGGTGCGGATCATCGAGTCCGACGAAGACCCCCTCCTCTACGCCTCCGGACATATCCCGGGCGCGGTGAACGTCGATTGGACCCAAGACCTGAACGACCCGATAAAACGGGACTACATCAACAAAGAGCAGTTCGAAGCCCTCATGTCCCGTATCGGGGTGACCCCAGAGACCACCCTGGTCTTCTACGGCGATAAGAACAACTGGTGGGCCTGCTATGCCTACTGGGTCTTCCAGTTGTTCGGCCATACCAACGCCAAGGTCATGGACGGCGGCCGCTTGAAGTGGGAAAAGGAAGGGCGTCCCCTGACCCGGGAAGTCCCGAGCTATCCCCCCACCCAGTACAAGGCCAAAGACCGGGATGACAGCAAGATCCGCGCCTTCCGTGACCAGGTCTTCCAGCACGTGCAGGCCGGCCTCCCTCTGGTCGATGTCCGCAGCCCGGCCGAATACACCGGAGAGCGACTCCACATGGAAGACTACCCGAACGAAGGAGCCCTGCGCGGCGGGCACATCCCGGGCGCCAAGAACGTCCCCTGGAGTCGCGCCGTCAACCCGGAGGACGGCACCTTCAAACCGGCAGACGAGCTGCGCGCCATCTATGTGCAGGAACAGGGCCTCAAGCCAGAAGACGAGGTGGTGGTCTACTGCCGGATCGGAGAACGGAGCAGCCATACCTGGTTTGTCTTGGCTAACCTGCTCGGCTTCCCCAAGGTCCGCAACTATGACGGGAGCTGGACCGAGTGGGGAAACCTGGTAAACTCCCCTATCGAACGGTAGATAGAGGCCTCACTTCCCCTCTTTTACCCAAACCTGCTGGGAGCAATCTCCACCGATTGCTCCCAGACATCACAAATATATACAACCGCCGTGGCAGCCGAGAAGGCAGAGCCTTTTTCTAATATGTTAACCATAACGAAAGCACGATAGGATAGCGCATGACTGAGTACCCGGAAAAACTGGCCCAACTGCTGGAAGACTTCGCCCTGATCACCGATCGCTGGGAGCGGTCAGAGATGCTGATAGAGATCGCCGACCGTTTCCAGGAAGTCCCGGAACGGATTGCCAAACGCCCTTTCCCCGAGGAACACCGCGTCCCTTTCTGTGAGTCGGAAGCCTTTGTCTGGTCAGAAGAACAGCCAGATCATACCCTCAAGTTCTACTTCGCCGTGGAGAATCCACAAGGAATCTCGGCCAAAGCCCTGGCCACCATCCTGGACGAAACCCTCTCCGGCGCTCCCATCGCCCAGGTGGCCCGTGTCCCGGTAGACATCGTCTTCCAGATCTTTGGCAAAGACATCTCCATGGGCAAAGGCCAGGGTCTCACCGGTATCGTCTCCATGGTCCAACGAGAGGCAAAACAACACCTGGCCCGCTGTCCCCAGTGTCGTCTCTCTTCCCCCTAACCCGATACCTACCCCGCTTTTGCCTTGCTCCCCACCCCAGAGACGAGTATACTCAATCCTGAGCTGTGCCAGCCGATGCAGCAGCCAGCCCTGGTCGATCTTTCCTCCCCGTCAGGGGTTGCACCACCACAGCGAAAGGAGAAGCGTATGGGAGCGGAACACACGACAGCTAAAACACAGGACATCTTACAAACCCTCGAGTGGCGCTGTATCGGCCCCCACCGCGGCGGCCGTGTCGTCGCCGTGGCCGGTGACCCGTCGGACCCAGCCGTCTTCTACTTCGGGGCCTGTGCCGGTGGGGTGTGGAAGACGACGGATGGAGGAACCTACTGGGAGAACATCTCGGACGGATTTTTCCAGACCGCAGCCGTCGGTGCCCTCGCCGTAGCCGATTCTGATCCGAATGTGATCTACGCCGGGATGGGCGAGGCCTGCATCCGGGTCGATGTCTCCCACGGGGATGGGGTCTATAGATCTACCGATGCCGGGAAGACCTGGGAGCATGTCGGCCTCAACGATACCCGGCACATCGCCCGCATCCGTATTCACCCCCACAACCCTGATCTGGTCTATGTGGCCGCCCTGGGACACATATACGGTCCCAACCGTGAGCGCGGCATCTTCCGCTCGCAAGACGGGGGAAAGAGTTGGGAGCAGGTCCTGTTCCGGAGCGAAAAGGCGGGTGCAGCCGACCTCTCCCTGCATCCCCAGAACCCGCGCCTCCTCTATGCCGCCCTGTGGCAGGTGCAGCGTTTTCCCTGGAGCCTGGAGAGTGGTGGCCCGGAGAGCAGCCTGTACAAATCGACCGATGGAGGGGATAGCTGGATCGAGCTGACCTCTAACCCGGGTCTTCCCACCGGGATCAAGGGTCGTATCGGGGTCGCCGTCTCCCCGGCCCGGCCGGATCGGGTCTGGGCCATCATAGAGGCAGAGGAGGGAGGACTCTTCCGCTCCGATGACGGCGGGGCGACCTGGGAGCGCCTCAGCACCGACCGCAATCTGCTGACCCGTCCCTGGTACTACAGCCATATCTTTGCCCATCCCCAGGACCCGGACACACTCTATGTTCTCAACGTGCAGTGCTGGAAATCGACCGACGGGGGAAGAACCTTTACCGAGATACCCACTCCACACGGTGATAACCACGACCTGTGGATCGATCCACGCAATCCCCAGCGGATGATCGAGGGGAACGATGGAGGAGCCTGTGTCTCCTTTAACGGCGGGGATTCCTGGTCTACCATCTATAACCAGCCCACGGCCCAGTTCTACCATGTGGCCACCGATAACCAGTTTCCCTATCGCGTGTACGGCACGCAGCAGGACAACACCGCCATCAGCGTTCCCAGTCGTTCTTACAAAGGAGCCATCCTCTGGACCGACTGCTACCCGGTGGGGAGTGCGGAGAGCGGGCATATCGTGGTTCATCCCCAGGATCCCAACCTGGTCTATTCAGGTGCCATCGGGAGTGCACCGGGTGGGGGAGGGGTCCTGCTCCGCTACGATCACCGGACCGGCCAGGTACGCATCATCACGGTCTGGCCGGAGATATACGGTGGCTGGGGAGCCAAGGATCTCAAGTACCGCTTTCAATGGACCTTCCCCATCCTCATCTCTCCTCACGATCCCCAGGTCCTGTACACGGCGGGAAACCTGGTCTTCCGCTCCACCGACGAGGGGACCAGTTGGGAGGCGATCAGCCCAGACCTGACCCGGAACGATGTCAGCAAGATGGAGCCGTCTGGCGGACCGATCACCAAAGACACCACCGGTGCAGAGCACTATGGTACCATCTTTGCCTTTGTCGAGTCGCCACACGAAGCCGGGGTGTTCTGGGCCGGCTCGGACGACGGTCTCATTCATCTCTCCCGTGATGGAGGGCAGACCTGGGAGAATGTGACCCCACCCGATCTACCTGCATGGACCCTCATCAGCATGATCGAGCCTTCGCCACACGATCCGGCCACCGTCTATGTCGCCGCCACCCGGTACCGCCTCGACGATTTCCGTCCCTATCTCTACAAGACCAACGATTATGGGAAGACCTGGACCCGGATAACCAGCGGAATTCCCGCACACGACTTTACCCGCGTCATCCGCGAAGATCCTGCCCGTCGCGGACTCCTCTATGCAGGCACAGAGACCGGAGTATACATCTCTTTCGACGACGGTGCCTCCTGGCAATCGCTCCAGCGCAACCTCCCTGTTGTCCCCATCTACGACCTGGTCGTGAAAGACAACGACCTGATTGCGGCCACGCATGGTCGATCGTTCTGGATCCTGGACGATCTGACCCCCCTGCATCAACTCAACGAACAGGTTACCCGTTCTCCCCTCCACCTCTTTTCCCCCCGTCCTGCCTACCGTTTTCCTCCTCCCATCGGATCGGGTCGCCCCGGGGGACCGGGCAAGAACTATCGACTCGCCTCCGGTGTGCCGGCCACCTTTTACGAACGCAAAACGCCGGAAGGGGAGACGGTACGCGACCTTCTCGATGCCGGGCAGAACCCACCGGATGGGGTTATCATCACCTACTACCTGCGCGAGGAGCCAGAAGGAGAGGTGACCCTGACCTTCCGTGACGCGCAGGGGGAGATCATCAAGCGCTTCTCCAGCCAGGCGGATACGCAGGAGGATTCTCACGGCCCTCAAGAGCCTCGCGTACCGGCCAGGGCCGGTATGAACCGTT
>RFHZ01000783.1 GCA_003696125.1 Nitrospinota bacterium | reverse complement strand
CTGATAAAGAGGGAGTGGACCATCTGGGCAAAGGCCAGGGTCAGGATGGCAAAGTGCATGCGCGTTGCCCGGACACAGATCGCCCCCAGAAGGGCGGCGAGAGCGGTGGCCGCGACCAGGCCGGTGAGGAGATAGAGCTCGAGGGACTTGAGTTCAGAAAAGGCATATAGAAAGCCTCCCATGTATGCTCCCACCCCGAAATAGGCGGCATGACCCAGGGAGACCAGGCCGGTATAGCCGAAGAGAAGGTTAACCCCCAAACAGGCGATGGCATACACCAGGGCATAACTCAGGATAATCAGGTAGTAAGGATTCAGGAGGAGGGGGAGAAAGCACAAGAATCCTATCCCCGCTCCGAGGCCAAGCGTTCTGGGGTTGATTATGGGCCGTATTGTCGATATCACGAGAATCCTCGACTGATAGTGTGGTTGGGGGAGGATTCAGGACGGCTTCTTCCCGTGAAAGCGTAATAGCCGCAGCGCATTGGCCACCACCAGAAGCGTGCTTCCCTCATGGAAGGCGATAGCAACCCCAATGCCGGCCATCCCCAACAGGGCTGTCGGAACCAACGCGGCAATGACTCCCAAAGACAGGAACAGGTTCTGCCAGATAATATGACGAGCCTGACGACTCAGGGCCACGGCAAATGGCAGCTTGGAGAGATCGTCGGCCATGAGGGCGACATCGGCGGTTTCCAGTGCCACATCGGTGCCTCTGGCCCCCATGGCAATGCCTACCGTGGCCTGGGTTAAGGCAGGAGCATCGTTCACCCCATCCCCGACCATGGCCACCTCTCCATAGGTGTCCAGCAGGGTCTTGATTGCAGCAACCTTCTCCTGGGGTAGGAGATTGGCCCGGTAGGTGGTCAACCCCACAGCATGAGCAATAGCCGCCGCTACCCGCTCGTTATCTCCGGTAAGCATGATGAGATTGGGGATTCCCAGTGTTCTGAGCTGCGCTAAGGTAGCTCTAGCTTCGGGACGGGGTTGATCGGCCACGGCGATGACCCCATAGAAGCGCTGGTCCATCTGGACGAGCATGGTGGTTTTCCCTTCCGCCTCCAGGCGGTGCACGGTTGAAGTCATGTGCTCTGGTATCGCCTCTTGCTGCTCGGTGAACAGGGTGATATTCCCTACCCGCACCACCTGCCCGTTCAACTCTGCCTGCACCCCTCGGCCGGTGAACGAGTACAGTTCTCCCACTGCTTCGGAAAGGGCGATCCCTTGCTCTTGCGCCTTGCGGACAACGGCCTGAGCCAGGGGATGCGTGGAACGGCTCTCTACCGTTGCGGCGAGGCTCAATAGTTCGCGTTCCCCGTTTTCGTGGGCAGGAATGATATCGGTCACCTCCGGCTGACCACGGGTGATGGTACCGGTCTTATCGAAGGCCATGGCTTTCAGGCGTCCCAGATTTTCCAGATATACACCCCCTTTGATCAACACACCGTTGCGTGCTGCCTGGGCGATTCCGGCGAGAACCGTGGACGGGATGGCGATGGCCAGTGCACAGGGAGAGGCAGCCACAAGAATAGTCATGGCGCGAAGAAACGCTTCTGACCAGGGGAGCCATCCGATGAGGGGAGGAGAGACAGCTACCGCCAGAACACCCCCCAGTACAACCGGAACAAAGATCCGTTCAAATCGCTCTGTGAAGCGCTGGGTGGGTGATTTCTGCGTCTGTGCCTCCTCCACCATCTGGACGATGCGGGCCAGGGTCGTGTCCCTGGCCAGTTTGGTAACCACGATTTCTAGAGACCCGTCACCGTTGAGCGTGCCGGCAAAGACCGGATCATCTATTGTTTTTTCCACCGGCAGGCTTTCCCCGGTGATGGGACTTTCATCAACGGCAGAACGCCCTTCCACCACGGTACCGTCGATCGGTATCCGCTCTCCGGGACGGACAATCACCACGTCTCCCCGTTGCAGTTCGGTGACCGGTAACTCTTGCTCTTGCCCATCCCGTCTCACCCGGGCCGTTTTGGGTGTCAGCTCCCCTAAGGCCTGGATAGCCCGTCGTGCCCGTCCCATGGCGTAGTGTTCCAGGGCATGGCCCAGGCTGAAGAGGAAGAGGAGGAGCGCTCCCTCCGCCCATTCACCGACTATGGCCGCTCCTAAAGCTGCCACCACCATCAGAAAGTCGATATCAAAGCGGAGATGGCGTGCAGCCGTGATCCCGTGCCGGGTGGCATCATACCCGCCGGTCAGATAGGCGAGGAGATAAAGCACCACGGCTGCAGTGCGCGGGAGTCCGAAGAGCCATTCTCCCAAAAATCCTCCGGCCAGAAAGCCCCCCGACAGCAAGGAGAGCACCAATTCCCTATGCTCTTGAACCCACCTCTGCTGTCGTTCTTCCACAATCTCATAGCCCATACTCTGCACACGCCGGACAATCTCCTCGTGCGTGATCAGCGTGGTATCGTACTCCACCCGCATCTTCTCGGCCGCGTAGTTGACAGCGACGTCTATGATGCCATCCATACGGCCCAGCAGGTGCTCCAGGCTTCCCGCACAATCGGGACAATCCATACCGGTAACAGGAAGGGTTTCATGCTGATAACGTCTGGTCACCTCTGCTCCTGCCTCCTCAGCCACCCGCCTGACCCATTCCAGGGAGACCAGATTGGGATCGTAGTGCAGGCAGAGGAGAGCTTCCCCATCTTTCCGGTCTACGTGGACTCTGGTGATCCCTTTATAGTAGTTTGCGATCCGCTCGGTGAGTCGCTCCACGCATTGATCACGGTTATCCGCGATAGCGGGGAGCAATACGGGAATCTCGAGTTGCAGTATTTTCTCCTCTTTTTCCATGGAAGCGCTTCCCTTATTTCATGAGACCTGATGCCTTTTCCCCCGCAGAGAGGAGAGAGTCTCCCCTGGACCGCCTACACCAGGGCTGGTTTCGGAGGCTTGAGGAGGGGAAAAGCAAAAGCGCTGCTGAGGGAGAGGAATTCGGCAGCATCTAGCCGACTTCCCAACGGTGGGATAAAACAGGAGAGCTCTTCATCCGGCTCGGCCAGACAGGGAAAGTGCAGCAGGTGTAAAGGATTGGTCTCGGCATGATACATGAAGTCCCAGACCAGATGTGCCAGGGTCAACATGATTACACATACCATAATTGCTCTGAGAGACAGCACGCCATAACGACCCATCGTTCCTGCGGCATCCCCTTCCAGCGATACAAACCCGCTGCTTCCAGACAGAGGTAACGGATCAGACCATCCACCTATAAACGTAAGAAATTCTGGAGACATTGTCAAGAAAAAGCCGGATTTCTGGACTAAAAAAGGGCTGGGGGAATTTCCGCTCTCTTCTTTTCGTCAAACGGAAGGAGGGACCCCTTTTAGAAGTTTCTTTGGTGAGGAACATCACCGGGTAATGGTGATGATTGGCACAGAAGAGAGGGGAAAGAAGGGGTATCCTGAATAGTAAAAGCAGTGGAGAAGGAGAGTTAAGAGGGGTTTCCCTCCCCTCGAAAATTCTCTAATCTCTCAGGAAGATATTGCCGATGAGAAAGCGAAAAGAAATGAATGGCTCTCAGGGCAGAACCAGCAGAGGGAAAAGCCATGGATAACCGGGGGACAAGCAATCGAGAGGTCATCGCCGCCATTACTGCAGAGGTGAGCAAGGTGGTGCTGGGTCAGTTACCCCTTATCGAGAAGGTGCTCATGGCCCTGCTTGCCGATGGCCATGTCTTACTCGAGGGGGTACCAGGTCTGGCCAAGACGCAGTTGATCAGTGCACTGGGGAAGGTCACCGGAGGGAGTTTTCGCCGGATTCAGCTCCTCCCCGATATGATGCCGAGTGATATTACCGGCACCCTGATCTACCAGCCGGATGCCCACCGGTTTCTGGTGCAGAAGGGACCGATCCTGGATACCCACTTTCTCCTGGCCGACGAGATTAACCGGACCCCTCCTAAGGTCCAGGCCGCGTTCCTGCAGGCGATGCAGGAGCGAGAGGTGACCATCGGTACAGAGACCTTTGCCCTCAACGATCCGTTCATCGTGCTGGCCACACAGAACCCGATTGAGCAGGAGGGAACCTATCCCCTGCCCGAAGCGCAACTGGACCGCTTCCTTTTTAAGCTGCTGGTCGATTACCCGGAGGAGGCCGAGGAGCTCAAGATCCTCGATCTCCCCTCCCTGGATCGACGCAACCCGCTGCAAGACCTGCAGGTGGTCACCTCTCCAGAGCAACTGATCCGCATGCGAGAGGAGATCAAGGAGACGGTCTACGTCGATGACCAGATCAAGCAGTACATTGTCCGCATTGTACGGGCAACCCGTCATCCCGAGCAGTACAACGGCCTGCAGGATCTGCGTACCAAAATCCGCCTGGGCGCCTCCCCCCGCGGTGGCACCATGAATCTGCGGAGAGCCGCCCGGGTTCAGGCCTTCTTCCAGGGACGGGACTACGTATTGCCAGAAGACGTAAAAGCCGTGGCTTATGATGTGCTGCGTCATCGCATCCTGCTCGACTTTCGTGCAGAGAGCGAGGGTCTTACTCCGGAAGAGGTGATTCAACAGATATTAGGAAAGGTGGAAATTCCATGAAAGAAACCATTCTGCAGCATGTTGCTCGTATTCCCCTCTATATCAGGTGGCCTGCGAATCATTTCCGCTTGGGACAGCACCCGAGTCGGCAGCGAGGTTCGGGACTGGAGTTCGATCAGATCAGGGAGTACCAGCTAGGGGAAGGGGTAGGCAGGATCAACTGGGCAGCGACCGCGCGACGGGGAGGAACTCCGCTCCTGGTCAACACCTACTACGAGGAGAAGGAAATCACCGTGATGCTCCTGGTGGATATGAGTGCTTCCATGGATTTTGGGAGTTATCGGGTAACGAAGAGAACGCTGGCCGCAGAGGTCAGCGCCTCCTTAGTCTATTCGGCTTTGCTGGCCTACGATCGCATCGGATTGGCCGGCTTTAGTGATCGGCTCGAGTGCTACTTCCCGCCGCGGCGTTCTTCCCGGTACCAGCATATGCTCCCGGAAGCCATCCTTACCCATCCGACGCACCAGGGGCATACCGATTTCCGGATAGCGACCGAGGTGGCCGAAAACCGGGTCCCTTCACCTGCTCTGCTCTTCCTCCTTTCCGACTTTTTGACCGAGGATGAAGAACAGCTCTCGCAGATGCTGGACCGGCTCCGTTTCCGTCACGACCTGATTGCCCTTGTGATGGCCGATCCCCGCGAAGAGGAGGTTCCTGCTGGAGAGGGACGAATCGCTGTGCGTGATCTGGAATCAGGGCAAAGAGTGGTGTACCGGCTTTCCCGGACAAGGGTAAACCTGAAGAGACAGGCACAGCTCGCCTCGCTATTCCAACGCTTCCACATCCCCTATATCCGGATCACCTCGCAAACCCATTATATCGATGATCTGACACAGCTCTTTCTCAGGCGAAGGAGGGAAGGCGGATGAAGAAGAGACTCCTGATCCTTATCTTGATAGGGATAGTGGTTCCTATCGGCTACCTGATGGTGCCAAAGTTTCTCGTTACTCCTTCCCCCACTGCAACTGCTCGTAGCAGGCACTTTCCGATCTTCTCCCACTTCGAACTCCCGCGTGACTATGGATACTTCATCGGGGATGAAATCCCGCTCACGCTGATCATCGAGGCTGAACCAGGGGTGGTGATCGATCTGGTCAATCTCCCCCAAAAAGGAGAAACCCATGGTCCGTTTGAGATCCGAGACCTGGCCATCACCTCTTCCACGCAAAAGCAAGGAAAGAAGATCTATCGTGTCCACTACCGTCTCCAGTACTTCGGCCCCACTCCCCTGACCACCCGCTTTGCTCCCCTGGAGATCCTCTATGCCACCTCCAGGAAAGGGGTTGCTCCAGAGAAGACCTACACCTACCAGAGCCTGTTTACACAGCCGGTGACCATCAATATCTCTCGTATCGGTCCCTATCAAACCACCCAGCCGGTAAAACCCAAAGCAGTTCTCCCTGACAGGCGAGCGCTCCCTATCGGGATGACCTTGACCCTGGGTACCGTCTTTCTGGTCACCTCGGTAGGAGGGTGGACGCGGAGATGGTGGCAAAAGCGACTCTCCAATTCCCCTCAGCATCCTGTGGCCCTTTCCGCAGCCGAGCAGGCACTGCAGGCCTTGCGGAGAGAGGAGCTGTACTTCTTTCCCCCTTTGGAGACTTCCTCCCTTTCTGCAGGAGAAAGACTGGACCAGATCTTTCGCCAGTACCTGCAGGCAGAGTTTGGGTTGTCTGCTGCCACTTTGACTCCGGCTGAACTCGCACCTCTGCTGGATGGAGTTCCTCTTGCCCAGGAGATCCTGGCCCTGCTAGAAGAGTGTGCCATCCTGAAATACCGGCCCACAGCCCCCGATCCTGGGAAGGAACGGGAGCTGTGGTGGAAGGGGATTACTCTTTTGGAAAAGCTCGAGAGGATACCCGCATCATGATACGGTTGGCCGATCCATGGCTACTGCTGGCAGGACTCTTGCTCCTCTGGCCCTATCTCCTGGCTCCTCGCTCTGCCTGGTATTATTCCAACGTGGCCTTACTGAAGAAAGAACGGCAGATCGATCCCCCCGCCCTGTTGGTCGCTGGACTGACCTGGACCGCTGTGCTGTTCCTGCTCATCGCCCTGGCCAGACCCCAGGGGACTCTGGAGAAGCAGGAGCAGGTGGTGGAAGTGCGCGACATCCTCCTGGTCCTCGATCTCTCCCTCAGCATGGAGGGAAAGATCCCCGCCGGACCGGAACAGGGGCGGGTACGGAAGCTGGATCTGGTCCGGCAGGCCAGCCTGCAATTCGTGCAAAGACATCCACAGGATCGACTCGGTCTCCTTGTCTTTGGTGATGACGCTTTTGGCGTGTGGCCCCTCAGCACCGACAGCACCATGCTGCGGCAACGGTTGCAGCGCCTGGATGGTCTCCTCCCCTCTAAACTCCGGGGAACTTACCTTGTCCACGCCCTTCTCAAAGCTCTCCATCATTTTCAGGAGCTGGGACAGGCCCGAACAAAGCTCCTCTTGCTTCTCACCGATGGCCTCGATTCCATGACCCCAGATGAAGAACGACAGATTATCAGGCGCTTGCGGCAGGAAGGGGTCATGCTCTACCTGCTCGGTATGGAACTCGAGGAAGACTCCAGTATCGTCCAGCTTACCCGGCGGGCCCAGGGACGCTACTTCAACATCAACCGGGGAGAGGAGTTGGAGGCAGCACTGCGGGAGATCGATCGGCTGGAGAGGTCACCGGTAAAAGTGGTGCAGAGTACAGAGCGCAAAGAGCTTTACCCCTTCTTTGCCCTCACCGCGCTCGCTCTCCTCATGGTGGCTTTTCTCCTGAAACAGACATGGGTTATTACCGTATAAAGGGAGCTTGTAAAGAGGAGGAGACAGGATGCGCAAGTTGATCAATGACTCCAGAATCCTTTATGGAATCCTGTTCATCGGTGGCATGCTCTGCCTGGCCTTTGCCGCCTACCAGACGCAGTATAGCCGACTCGTTGCTGCCGGAAACCGAGCGGTAGCGGAAAAGCGCTTCGATACCCAGGCTTACACGCAGGCCAGCCGGTACTGGCTGGCCAATCAAAAACTCCTGCTCTATAACCAGGGAGTATTGAACTATGAGGCTCAGAACTTCTCCCGGGCCGCTGACCTCTTCCGGCAGGCCTACCAGACCGATAATCGCCTGCTCCGGAAGCGGGCCCTCTACAATCTGGGGGTTGTGTTGCTCGCTCTAGAAGAGCCGGAAGGGGCAGCCGAAATGTTCAAAGAGGCGCTCCGCATCGATCCGAGTGATCCAGAGGTGAAATTTAACCTGGAACGGCTCTATCATTTTGTCCTCTTGGAGAAGGGAGGACAGGCGAAGGCCTCCCTCCAGCAGGCCCCGGGCCTGCATAAGGAAGAGGGGAAAGGCCTGGGGAAGGAAGGGGCAGGCCGGCCTTCTCCCCGTTCAGATATCTAAGAGAAGGACAGGACCATGGACTTTGCTCAACCGCTGGCCTTTCTTCTCCTCCTCTTGCTCCCGGCGTTCTATGGGATCTCTCGTAGTGGGAGGAGACGCAGAGACAGGCTCGTAAGGGCCTGGGGGGATATAACCCTGCTGCAGGCATCTGTCCCCCGTTTCCCGCGCCTGCGGCACGATGGATGGCGACTGGCCTTCCTGTTTGCCACCGTAGTAAGCATAGTGTTTGCCCTCTCCGATCCCCGCCTTCCTGCCGGAACCCTGCGCTTGCGAGAGGGGACGCTGGATGTGGTTTTCCTCATGGATGTGTCCAAGAGTATGGCGGCAGAGGATTACGGTCGGCGTTCCCGCCTGGAAAAGGCGAAAGAGATAGCCAGAGCCCTTTTGGCCGATCTCCGGGGGAACCGTGTCGGGTTGGTCACCTTTGCCGGCACCTCCTTCCGGCAGGCCGAGCTGACCGAAGATCTCTCTGCCCTGGACTTCATCCTCCGGCACTGGGTACAGGTCGATGCCGTCGGGCTGGGAGGATCAGACATTGCCCAGGCCATCGAGACCGGGATCGCCCTGTGCACAAAGGACCCGACTCGACAGAAACTCCTGCTCCTCTTCTCTGATGGAGGGGATAAACAGCAGGGGCTGGAGCCGGTGCTGGCCAAAGCGGTACGGCGGGGAATCAAAGTTGTGACCTTTGGACTGGGAACGGCTTCTCCTTCGCCGATTCCCCTCTATGACGGGCAGGGGAGATTTACCGGGTACCTGAAGATCGATGATCAGGTAGTCACCACCCGCCTGAACGAAGAGAGGCTCCGCCATATCGCTCAGGTCACAGGAGGAACCTACCAGCGTGTCACCCTGGGACCACGCTGGCAGAACGTGTTTACCCGACGGGAAGTGGTGGGGGATATTCTGGAACAGGAGAACAGGAAGCTGTTCCAGTTCTTCCTCGGCCTGGGGCTTCTGAGCTTTACCGGGTATACACTGACCACCCGCCTGTAGATCCTCCTTATGCTCTCCTTAACAGGAACGAAGAGGGTGCCCTTCCTGCAGGAGGAGAAAGGAGAGCAGCGACATCATCCCTTGATCCCTGAGGTCAAAAAATTCTTGATAAAGGCCCGCTGTCCGATCAAAAAGAGGAGAATCACCGGTGCGCAGACAAAGAGGGTAGCCGCCATCAACAGGTTCCACTCTGATCCGCTTTCCTGTTTTACGAATAGTCCCAATCCGATGGCCAGGGTACGCACATTGTCCGTTTCCGTCACAATCAGCGGCCAGTAGAAATCGTCCCAGTGGGTGGCGATGCTCAGCATGGAGAAGGTAACCAGGGTGGGCCGGGAGAGGGGGAGGAGTACGGACCAGATGAAGCGGAAGTGCCCGGCACCATCGATGCGAGCAGCGTCCTCCAGCTCTTTAGGGATCTGCTTGAAGGTCTGGCGAAAGAGGAAGGTCCCAAACCCACTGGCCACAAAGGGGAGGACCAGGGCGGTCTTGGTGTTGAGCAGGCCAAAGGCTTTGATCAGGAAGTAGTTGGGAAGCAGGATGGTTTCGATCGGGAGCATGATCTGGATGATGAAAAGGACGATGGCGTAATCACTGCCCGGAAACTCCAGGCGAGCCAGCGCGTACGCGGCCGGGATGATCAGGAGCAGTTGCAATACCAGGATACTGGTAACCACGATGATCGTGTTATAGAGATAGGTCATGAACGGTGCCGCATCCATGATCTCGCGGAAGTTGGCAAAGCGGAGTTTTTGCGGGATCCACTGAATCGTTTCGCTGAAGACTTCTCCTGGTGCCTTGAGGGCGGTCGAGACCAGCCAGGCAAAGGGGACAAGCATCAGGAAAGCGACCAGGTGCAGCACCGCCACCTTGAGCCAGAGTTCATAGGTCCGTTCCGTCATTGCTGCCGCTCCTCGTGTTGTGACCGGTTCGTCTCCCTTTATCCCGTATAGGTTACCCGCTTATCCAGAAAGCCGAAGATCAAAAGGACCAGCAGAAGGAGGGAAATGACCAGCAGTACGGTCAGGGCAAAGGCGATACCGAGTTGAAAGAATTTAAAGCCGTTTTCATAGATGTAGTAGATAATCACGTTAGAGCTGTTCCCCGGTCCCCCTTCTGTCATCAGATGTACCGGGGCAAAGACGCGAAAGGAGAGGATCACTCCCACGATGAAGATGAAGAGAGAGGTGGGAGCGACCAGGGGAACCGTAATAGAGAGGTGACGCCGCCACCAGCCGGCTCCATCGATAAAGGCGCTTTCGTAGAGCGACTTGTCGAGGTTTTGCAGGCCAGAGAGATAGATCAGGGTGTAGAATCCCAGATACTTCCAGATGCTCATGATGATTAAGGCCCACAGGGAGGTGTCGGCGCTTCCCAACCAGCCCAGCTTGGGAAGGCCAAAACGGGAGAGGACGATGTTCATCAGGCCCAGGTTGGGGGAATAGATGAAGACCCAGAGCATGGCCGCCGCGGCCATCGGGATCAGGGTTGGATAGAAGAGGCTGTAGATATAATAGGCCCTCCCCCGTGCCCGCTCGTCAATGAGGATGGCAAAGAAGAGGGCCAGCGCCATGGTCGGGAAGATGGTACAGGTCACGTAGATCAGGCTATTCTTGACCACGGTCCAGAAGACCGGATCCTGCATGAGGTGCTGGTAGTTCCTCCAGCCGGCCCAGCGCGGTTTGGGATGGAGGAGATCCCAGCGCTGAAAGCTCCGGAGGAGAGAGTACCCGATAGGGTAATAGACGAATACCCCCAGAAAGAGGAGCGCCGGCAGGAGGAAGAGGTAGTACCGGCACCGGTAGAGAAACCACCAGAGACTCGTGCGTTTGGTTTGCCTTTCCATCGTCACTGTCCGGCAATGGCCGCTTCCATCGCCTTCTGGGCATCACGCAGCGCCTGTTCCGGGGTCTTTTTCCCCTCCAGGGCTGCATCCAGGTTGGTCGTCATCGCCTTGCGGATCAACTGGAAATTGACCGCCATGGCTTTGGGATGGGCGTATTGGAGCTGATCGCGTGCCACGGTCATCTGAGGGAACTTCTTCAGGAACTCCTGCATTTCAGGCAGATCGTAAGACCGTTTATTGACCGCGATGTATCCCGATTCTCGGCTCCAGTACGCCTGCTGCTCCGGGGTGGTCATGAACTTGATGAATTTCCAGGCCGCATCCTGATGCGATTTGGGGCGATTCTTAAAGATATGGAAATCCCCCCCTCCTACCGGTGTGCCGTAGGTCTTCTTGGCCGGCATGAAGGCCGCTCCAAACTCGAACTTGGCGTTTTCCCGCACTTTACGCATTCCACCGGTCGAATAGTACATCATCGCCGCCACCCCGGCGATGAAGTCTTCAGGGGTGATGTTCCAGGGACGAAGGACCGGGCAGACTTTGTACTTCTGCATCAGATCGACCCAGAGCCGCAGGGCTTCCAGGTTCTCCGGGGTATCGAAGGTGACCGTTTTCCAGTCCTCTTTGATCAACTGGCTGCCGTTTTGGCGGGCAAAGGCCTCAAAGATCCAGTCGTTCCATCCTCCTGGAATGATGACCCCGTACCGCTTGACCTCTCCATCTTCTCGCTTGGTCAGGATCTTGGCATAGGCAACCAGCTCATCCCAGGTTTTCGGTGCCCGGTTCGGATCCAGGCCTGCCTTCTTGAGGGCTGCTGCCTCTTCGCGGAAGGCGTCCTTGTTCCAGTAGAGGATCGGGGTGCTCCGCTGGAAGGGGAAGGAGTAGATATGCCCTTCCACCTTGGCGTTGCCAAAGAAGGCCGGGAAGAACTGCTCCAGGAAGGCCTCTCCTCCTTCAGCTTTGATATAGTCATCGAGCGGGATGGTGGCATCCATGGCCCGCAGGGAGAGGACCTCGGAGATCTCTACCACGGCGACATCG
>RFHZ01000782.1 GCA_003696125.1 Nitrospinota bacterium | reverse complement strand
TCTTGTATGATGCGATAACTTTTGACCGAGGGGAGGTTACGAAAGACATGCGTGCCGATGACCCCGGAGATCAGCTCTCCGGTATCGGTCATCAGAAAGCTGTTATACCGCCCATCCAGCCTCTCAATCCGGGTAAAGGGGAAGGGTCCTTGTGGTTGATAACCGATCTGTCCTGCATCGCCATTGGCATAGCGGATAACCGGCATGGCGTAGTTATCGAGATCGGTAATGAGAAACTGGCCTTCCCCGCCACCCTGTGTCGATCCGTCAGGATGCATGATCTCGATCAGGACGTGTTCTTCTGGGATCAGGTACCCCCTGCTCCCCGGGATCGAGTATCCTAAGGAGTTCACCTCCCCACAACCGTAGTAGGGGAGCACGGCACACTTGAAGGCGGTGCGAATCACCTCGGCCCATTCGGGAAGGAGCAACTCGGCCGTGGGAAAGACAGCATCAAAGGTCAGGGGTTGATGCATCTCCTCGGCCAGCACGGCCAGCCGGTAGATGGCCGAAGCATACCCTACCAGGAAACGGTATTTTGAGCGACGAATCTTCTCGCCATAGGCGGCTACCGTATCGGTACGCAGTTCAAAAGCCGGCAAGAAGAGATCGCGTCGCAAAAACAGGTCCCGTAGCCGCGTGGTCCACCGGGTACGGTTGATGCCCAGAGAGCCCCCAAAGAGCCGTATCCTCGGTTCATCCGGTCCCAGACCACCCCACCGTAGCCCCCGTTCATGACACATGCTCTCCCAGGCGATACACTCGATATTCTTGCAGACCCGTGTCGGCTGCCCGGTGGTCCCACCGGTCTTGGACCAGGAAACACGCCTACTTGCCACATTGCGGGCCAACAAATCGTCCGGCGTGTCCTGGATAACCCTCTTGGTCAAGATGGGGAGTCTGGCCAGGTCTTCGGCTCTCTGTATATCCTGCGGGAGGAGTTTTCGTTCCTCCATGACCCGTCTGTAGTACGGTACGTTGTCGTAACAGTGCGTGATGAGGTCTCGTATCTTTGCGTTTCGATACTCTTCCAGCTCTACCCTGGACCACTGTTCTGCCCTCTGGAGCAGGCGGGCATACCTTGTGGCCGGATAGCCGGTGAAGAACCAGCCGGCGGCTCGTATGGTGGAATAGGTTCGCATCATCCCCTCTTTTAAGAAATGCCTGCCATCTCATTCCCCGCTATGGCGTGACGCAAGATCTGATCCAGGCGGGAGGCGAGACCGGGCCAGGCGAATCGCTCTCTATCTGCTGGCTGGGGTCTCCAGCCTGTCATCATCCGGAGCAGAAACGACTCCATACCTTGCAGGTCTGTGCCGGTAAAACATCCTCCTGATCCGGCCGTATCGATGACCACCCTGGCATCACTCTCCCTGGGCGCAATCAGCAGTACAGGCGTTCCCAGCCCCAATGCTTCAAAGACCTTGCCGGTCACAATACCTCTCTCTTCCATCGTCGCCTCTGCGGCAACCGAGGTGATGACAACGGCAACATGCGCCCCGCGCACGGCAGAAAGGGCTTCAGCACGTGGTACCCTGCCATGACACACGACCCTGTCCATCACCCCGAACCGTTCCGCTTCTGCCCGCACATGGGCTTCCTGTCCTCCATAGTAGTGGAAAAACCAGGGGATATCCTGCACTGAGGGATGGATTTTTAGCCGATCGAGTACCGCCATGAGCGGAGAGATGACTCGCTTGGGTGGATAGAAGTTCCCGGTGTAGACGATGGCAAAGTGATCAAACTCCTTCGGAACCACAGCAGCCAGGTCTTCTGGATCATAGCCGTTACTGATCACATGGAGCTTTGAACCTAAACCAAAACGCCGGTCCATGGCCTCTCCCCAGGACGCAGAGACGATGGTTACGGCTGCACTCTCTGCCAGGAGCCGGGCCTCTTTGCGGAAGATATGAGGAGAAGAAGAACGCGTTACGTGCGGGTTACCGGTCCAGGGATCGCGATAGTCCAATATGTAAGGGCAGGCGAGCCTCTCTGACAGGCGCCTGGCAACGGTAAAGGCTGCAAACGGGGAACCGGTGGCTAAAAGGACATCGACATCCTCAGGAGTCAAAGCCGCACAGGCCTGTTCCACCGGTTTCACCCAACCAATCCCCCGATCGATCCCTAAGTGCCGGGTTATCCGGCGACAGATTCCCCCGGCCAGCCATCCCGGTCCCCGGTTCCAGCATCGGAGATGGTCAGGGGAGAGACACCGCCAGCGATGATCGGTCAGGATGAGGCGAATCCCTTCCTTTTGAAGACGTTCGCCCATCCTCTCCGGCTGCTCAACCTGACGCCAGATGGATGGATGCAGGGTCACCACCGTCACCTCCCAGCCCAATCGCCCCAGGTACCTGGCCATGTTCCAGGTACGCACGGCAGCGGTAATATTGGCCGGGGGAAAAGGGTAGGCCAAAAAGAGGAGTTTATTCCCTGGAGTATCAGGCATAGAATTCCCGGATCTGGTGGACGACATACCGTTGCTGTTCCTCGCTCAATTCAGGATAGATGGGTAAAGCCAGGGTCTCGACAGCGGCCGCTTCGGCCTGGGGAAAATCTCCCTGCCGGTATCCCAGCCCCTGAAAACATTCCTGGAGATGGAGGGGGAGAGGATAGTAGACTTCACTCTCTACTCCCCGGGCTTTCAGGAAGGCTCGTAGATTATCACGTTGCGGTACGCGAATAACAAACTGGTTGTAAATATGCCCAGGGGTATCCTCCGGGAGGGTAACCTTCCCTAACCGATCCATTTCACCAAACAGGAGCCGGTAGCGCCGGGCATTTGCCCGACGGGCTGCCGTCCAGGAAGCGAGATAAGGTAACTTCACCCGCAAGATGGCTGCCTGCAGGGCATCTAAACGGAAATTCCCTCCCACCATCCGATGGTAATACTTCGGCTTGCTGCCGTGAACACGTAGCGTCCGGAGCTTCTCGGCAAGGCGCTGATCCGCGGTGACCACCATGCCTCCATCCCCAAAGGCACCCAGGTTTTTGCTGGGGAAGAAGGAGAGGGTTCCCAGATGACCGATGGTCCCAGCCTGTCTCCCCTCCTCATCACAGGCTCCAATGGCCTGGGCCGCGTCTTCCACGATCCAGATCCCTCGCTCTTCCGTGAGGTGACGGATCGGATCGAGTTCGACGCAGCGACCAAAGAGGTGAACCGGGATGATGGCTCTGGTGCGAGGGGTTATCCGTGCCTTTACCGCCTCGAGGTCCAGGTGAAAGGTGCGGGGATGGATGTCTACAAAGACCGGTCGCGCCCCTACCCGCACGATGACTCCTGCCGTGGCAAAGAAGGTGTACGGCGTGGTGATCACCTCATCCCCTGGACCGATGTCGAGGGCCATGAGTGCGGCGAGGAGGGCATCGGTACCCGAAGACATGCCGATGGCGTAGGGGACCCCACAGAACGTGGCAATGGCTTCCTCCAGGGCCTCTACCTCGGGACCGAGAATGAAGCGTTGCGAGGCACAGACCCGCTCGATGGCGGCACGAATCTCATCCTGAATCCCCCTGTACTGCGCTTTGAGGTCCAGCAAGGGTACCCTTAGCTTGGGGAGACCTGCTGGCCGCTCTTCTGATACTTCCGCTGGCATACCGGACACGAACCCTCTCCTTCCTCTGCTTGAAAACGAATACGGTGCCCACAGACACACATCCAGCCGACGATCCGTCCAGGATTCCCCACGACCAGGGCAAACGCAGGCACATCTTTTGTCACCACCGCCCCGGCTCCCACAAAGGCGTATTCTCCGATGGTCACCCCGCACACAATGGTACAGTTCGCCCCCAGGCTGGCTCCTCGTCGTACAAGGGTCGTGCGGAGCTCATCCATACGCCGTATTTCGCTACGGGGATTGATGACATTGGTAAAGACCATGGACGGCCCGCAGAATACGTCGTCTTCCAGGGTCACCCCTTCGTACACGGAGACGTTGTTCTGGATCTTGACGTTGTTGCCGATCGTTACCTGGGGACCGATGACCACGTTCTGCCCGATACGACAGTTCTTCCCGATGCGGGAATTCTTCAATACATGCGATACGTGCCAGATCGTGGTCCCTTTCCCGATTTCGACCTCATCATCGATGAAGGCCGACTCATGGACAAAATAGTCCCGTTGTGGCCTGGGAGCCGGCTTTTCCAGGGGAGTGGTCTTCCCCTCCAGCGCCTCCTGACAGCGCTGGAGCACCCGCAGTACCCGTAACCCTTCCTGTCCATCTGTCCGGGGTGTCTGCCGGGTACGGAGGCAGGTAAGGAAGTGGAGGCACTCTTCCCGGAGAGGTTCACACGGGTCCACGGGTACCACCTGCGCCTCTGCCTTACTGGCAACCGGTACATGGTGCTTCCAGTGGATCGTGTGCGGATAGAGCAGGAGCTTCTGCTCCGACTCCATATCGTCAAAGACCGCCATCTTCCGCTCCCCGACCACTACCAGCTTCTGCTCTTTGAAGGGATGGAGCCAGGAGACGAAGATATGTGCCTTGATCCCGCTGGGAAAGGAGAGGAGACTCACGGTAACATCGGCGATCCGGTTGTGCAGATAATTCCCCCCATGCGCAGCCACCGTCTCCGGCATCTCGCCGACCAGGCCGAGGATGAGGGAGATATCATGCGGGGCAAAGGACCAGAGGATGTTCTCCTCGCGACGGATCTTTCCCAGGTTGAGGCGATTCGAGTAGATGTACTGGATGCGCCCTAACTCTCCCCTCTCGATCAGGGTCTTGAGCCGGCGTATGGCCGGATGATACCAGAGGAGATGCCCGACCATGAGCAGGCACCCTCTCTCGGCGGCAAGTAAAACGAGTCGTTCCCCTTCCTCAGGATCGAGACAGAGCGGTTTCTCTACCAGGACATCCTTACCGGCCAGCAGGGCACGCCGTACCAGAGTCCCATGCGTCTCGGCCGGGGTGGCGATCGCCACCCCGGTCACCGTGGGGTCAGCAAGAAGGGAATCGATCTCTCGATCGACCCTGAGCGAGGGATATCTGGCCTCCAGATCGATACACCTCTCCTCATCCACCTCACAGACCCGGCTCAGCACTCCCAGGTCGTGGAAGTTCCGTACGAGATGCTTTCCCCAGTACCCGGCACCGATACAGGCAACTGTAATGTTATCTGTTATGATCCTACCCTCCTTTCACCACTCTTTTCTATGACCAGCAGAAGCCTCACTACCGATACGGAGTCTAGCCTCTACCGGAAGCAACGCCGTTGATGCGACGATGATCGGTAAAACGCTTTGCCTTCAGATCAAAGCGGGGTAAGGTCCCGTAGGGTACCGGTTTTACCTGCACGCGCAATCCCAGGCCGTTGCGGATCTCTTTTCCTACAGCCGCAGCGACTCTCTCTGTCTCCCCCCCCTTGACCTCCAGCCGGATCTCCATCTCGTCGAGTGTCCGGCGGCGATAGACATCCACCGCAAACTCTCCCACTTCGGGGAAGCGACGGACGATGTTCTCCACCGCACTGGGAAAGACATTCACTCCCCGGATGATGAGGGCATCGTCTATGCGTCCGATCACCCCACCCTGGAGCCGGAAAAAGGTACGACCACACTCGCAGGGAGCGGTCTGGAGCCTTACCCGATCACCGGTCCGGTAGCGGATGACCGGCATTCCACCCCGTCCCAGGTTGGTAATGATCAACTCCCCCTCCCCGGCCGGTTCTCCACTGTCCGGGTCCAGTACCTCACAGATGAACTCCCCCTCGTTCAGGTGTAGCCCATCCTGGGCCAGGCACTCGAAACCCCAGGCTCCCACCTCGGTCGCCCCGGCATGATCGTAGCAGCGTGCCCCCCAGGCCGTCTCGATCCGCTGTTTTGTCGCCTGCAGGCTGGCACCCGGCTCCCCGGCATGGATGGTGATACGGACCGAAGACTGGCTGATATCGATCCCCTCCTGCTCCGCCACCTCGGCCAGATGCAGGGCATAGGTAGGAGTGCAGACCAGCACGGTAATATCGTTCTCCAGGATCGCCTTCAGTCGCTGATACGAGGACATGCCTCCCCCGGGAAGCGACATGGCCCCGACCAGTCTCGCCCCCTCATGCGCGCTCCAAAAACCGATAAAGGGACCAAAGGAAAAGGCAAAGAAGATGCGATCCATGGGGGTGACCCCTGCCGCCTTGTAGACCGCTGCCCAGCAGCGGGCCCACCAGTACCAGCTCTCCTCTGTATCCAGCCAGCGGAGCGGGGCTCCGGTGGTACCCGAGGTCTGGTGGAAGCGGGTGTACCGCTCTCGAGAAAAGGTGAGATTGGTACCGTACGGGGGATGGCACATCTGGTCATTGGAGAGTTCTGCCTTGGTGGTAAAGGGGAGCTTCCGGTAATCGGCAAGAGTCTGCACATCTCCCCCCTGCTTTACCCCTGCCGGAGCAAATTTCTGCCGATAGAAGGCGTTGGTCTCGAGCACAGAGTCGAGCATCAACTGGAACTTCTTCAGTTGTATCTGAGCCAGCGCCTCTCGGCCCAAGGTCTCGATAAACGGATCTAAGTAAGTAACCGCCATGAAGGTCTCCTTATTCTCCGGACGGGTCTTACAACCCGTACCGGTTAACACAAATTCCCCGCCCCTGGGAGAGGGGCTCGCTAAAAAAGCAAAAATGGCCATCTACATCAGAAAACACCGCTTCAGGTGAGGGTAGAAAAGCAGGATCAGTCAAAAGTCGGCCGGTCCAGGTCCATCGGAAACTTCTCATTGATCAGCATGAGCGGCTGCCCACCGGCAATGATGCGATAGGTACGGCTGAGAAACTCGCCATCTGTCAGATGCTGAATCGGTTCGGGCAGGGGATGGAGGCGTTCCCTCCCGTACCAGAGGACTTCCCGTCGAGTCTCCATCTGCCCGCTGAGCAAGATACGGCCCAGTGCACCCCCTTCTACCTCCAGTCCCTGCCTGATCTGGTCCGGGAGACGGGCCGGCACAATGAGAGAGACGGCGTACGCATAGAGGATGTAGCTGTACTTCCCCCGGAGGATCACCTGCCGGGCAACGACCTCTGTCCCCTGCGGTGCCTCTAACCATACATGATCGGCAGAGAGGGCTTGGGTATGCTGTCCGAGACGGACAATCTCTATCGGCTCCAGCGTATAGGTCTCGATGAATTTGGTCACCGTGCCATCAATGACGAGTAGCGCCCGCTGGAAAGGGGTTAGGGCACGGAGATTGATCTCCTCAAATTGCGTCGGTTTGGCAAACTGCGCGACAAAGAGGTCGCTCATCGGATTAAACTGCTCTTGTACCTTCATCGTTTACCTTTCCCTGCTGTTCGGGATAATGTATCACTGAAAACACCCTCCCCAAGGCTTGGGGTGAGTAACGAGTAATGAGTGATGAGTAACGAGTAATGAGTGATGAGTAACGAGTAATGAGTAACGAGGACTGAGTAAATCCTTTGTGCCTCTGGGCCTTTGTGCCTGGTCTCTAGTGCCTGGTTTGTTGTCGTCAAGGGTTCCGTGTTCGGCGCGTAGGGGCGCAGCGCGCTGCGCCCCTACCAGGCGTCCGGTGCCTCTGGGCCTGGTTTTAAAAATAGGACAGGCGGAGGGCCGCGATCCGCTCCGGATCGTAGTAGGAGCGAAAACGCTCGATCAGGTCCCGCAATTCCGGCTCGATATGATTGAGA
>RFHZ01000781.1 GCA_003696125.1 Nitrospinota bacterium | reverse complement strand
GGCCGCACTTCCACAGCCTGGCCATCGACCAGCCTGACCGTAAAACTCCCCTCCAAGGCCGCATCGATCCCTTTCTGCTCGTAGAGTTTACCGGTATCATCCCGACTGAGGGGGACAGGGCGATTCGTCTGGCTATCCCAGACCATGAAATCCCCCCACTCCTGGCGGAGGGGCTCCCGGACGATGGGGGCTTCCTGTTGGAGGGGAGGTGGAGCGGGTTCGTCTGCTTTCAGCACTCGAATATAGTTCTGCAGTGGGGCGAGCTGATAGTCAGACTGGAGATCGGTGGGCCGGAGGAGCTGGAGGGTATCCATCCGGACCAGGAGAGGTAAATCGGTGTACCGCTTGATATACTCCGCATCGTAGCGCTTTTCTTTGAGGAGGACGTGACAGAACCCGAGGGCCAGGGCCGGGGTAGTGCCAGGGCGAACGATCAATGCGGCATCAGCCTTCGAGGCGGTTGCACTGTATTCGCCGCGATGACCACCACTTTAGAGCCTCTGATCCGGGCTTCGGTCAGCCAGTGGGCATCCGGCATCTTGGTAGTGATCCAGTTCATCCCCCAGACGATGATGAGTCGGGCATTTTCTACGGCGACCAGGTCCCAATCGACCGTCTGCTGGCCGGTAACCATCGGATGACCCGGGGGAAGATCAGTATGCCAGCTATAGTTGTTCCACCCCCGGGCTCCGCGGGCCTGGGAGGGGTCCACCCCTCGCACTCTGGCGTCGAGCAGCGCCATCATGTTGGCCAGCCGGTACTGGGCAAAGATACGTGTGGCCCCCAGAGGGGGCATCCCTCCTCGGAACTTGATCGTCTGCACCCCTGCCCCTCCGGTCGCTTCGATCATCGCTTCGTCATACCCCTGTAAGCGGAGCCGTTCCATACCGGCCGGTCCGCTGTATGTCTCCGCGATATTCTGCATGGCCTGTGCGGTGATGTCGAAAGCCTTTTCCCAATCGACCTTCACCCAGCTATCCTTGCCCCGCTGGAAGTAGTGCTCAGGAGGGCGACCGGTTTTGGGGTCTCGGGGAAAACCGGCGTTGACCCATGCAAGGTATCCCCGTCGTACCAGGGGATACTTGCAGCGTCGATCCCCATAAAAACGGCGTATCAACGCCAATCCCTTCTGACAGCAACGGGGGTCCCAGCGATGGGAGGCCTGGTTGCCGTAAATATCGGTCGCCTGGCCATACCCAAAGGTCGGGGCAATCCGGACGGCAACTCCGTTTTTGACCTGAGCCCGTAGCAGGCAGTTGTGCGTATCGTTGGGGGCACAGAGAAAGACAAAACTCGAGTCGTACCGGTAGAGATCGCGGTATACCCGCTCCCATCCTCGATTCGGATAGGTGGCCAAGGGGTTGCCTACCTGAACCGGCTGGAAAAAGGTGAAGATATCGGCAAAGGCTTGACGCTGAGTAAGCAGGACACTGGTGCCCGACGCGAGGCCCAGTTGGAGAAAACTGCGCCGCGTGAGGTGTGCTGAGGAGGCCTTTTGTGAGAGTCTTTCAGCCTCGGAAAAGGTCTTCTCTTGATCCATTTCCTACCCTCCTCCTCTCGATGTGTGCTATGACTTTCTCCGTCAAAGAGCAGCGGGTTTGGGGTACCATCACCGGGAGGGAAGATCCGCTCAAGTTAAGCGTCGCTGGAAGAGATGGAATGATCGCCAAGGTACCTTTATCCATTCTATAACCATC
>RFHZ01000780.1 GCA_003696125.1 Nitrospinota bacterium | reverse complement strand
TGGGTACCATCTTCGATGATGCGGCCGTCTCTATAGATGGTACGACCACGCAAGATGGTGCGGACAACGGTTCCGCGGAAGGTCTGGCCGATATAAGGGCTCTGCTTATGCCGGGACAACATGTCCTCGGCCCGTACCGTCATCGGCCGCTGCACATCGACCAGTACCATATCCGCATCCGCACCTACGGCGATGACACCTTTGTCCGGTGTCAGGCCCAAACGCTGGGCCGGTCTGGTGGCGTACAACTCGACGAGGCGAGAGAGAGGAATGCCCCGCCGGTGGTACCCGTACTCGAGCAGGCTGGGGAAAGCGAACTGGCCGCCGGAGATGCCGGCCTGGGCCTCCAGGAGGCTGCGACCGGATTTGAGCTCCGGAGGGCAGGGAGCGTGATCAGAGGCGATGATATCGACGGTACCATCCTGGATAGCCTCCCAGAGCGCGTCACGATGGACTCCTCCCCGAATCGGGGGGATGCATTTCGCCACCGCTCCCCAGGTATCGACATCGGACAGATCAAAGAGGAGGTAGTGCGGGCAGGCTTCTACCGTGACATCTCCCCCTTCCCGTTTTACGGCCCGAAGGATGGCGACGGCGTCCCGGGAAGAGACATGTAACACGTGCAGTGCAGCACCGCAATCTATCGCCCAGAGCAGGGCGCGTTGAATCGCCTCCACCTCTGCCAGCACCGGCCGGGTCGCCTCATAGGCAGCAGCAGAAGCCTCCCCTTTCCGCTTCGCCTGCTCGGTCAGGGCGGTAACCAGGGAATGATTCTCGGCATGAATGCCCACGATCATTTCCAGCTCTGCTGCCATACGCATCCCCTCATAGAGGGTCGCGTCGTCACACCAGGGGTAGTCATCGATCCCAGGAGAGCACATGAACGCTTTGAAGCCGAGCACCCCGCGTTGCCACTGCTCGATCATTCCCTTTGTATTCCCCGGGACCAGGCCGCCCCAGAAGCCGAAATCGATGATCGAGGCCTGCTCTGCACAGGTTTTTTTGGCATCAAAGGTGGCGCCGTCAATCACCGGAGGGGTCGAATAGAGGGGCATGTCCACAAAACTGGTCACTCCTCCGGCAGCCAGGGCCCGGCTGCCGCTGACCAGGCCTTCCCATGCTGTTCGTCCCGGTTCATTGCAGTGAACATGGGTATCGATCAGACCGGGGAACAGGTATAACCCGGTCGCCTCGATCTCCTCGGCGGCACTGCCGGAGAGATTCGCCCCGATGGCCCCGATCTTCCCCTCTTTTACCCCCACATCGGCAACATACTCCCCGGTCGCCTGCACTACCGTTCCGCCGCGCACCACCAGATCGAACTCGGCCATGACCTTCCCCTTTCCGCCGGTCGGGGTTAGGGAACCCAGAGCCCCTGTAAACAGGCTGTTTCCATGAGCTCTCAGGATCGGAAATCGTCGATACCTCGCTGCCACCTTTTATGAGGGCTTCTATCACATCCTGAATCCTCTTGTCAATCGGAATGTGCTCTCCCCTCTTTCCCGGCAGGAAAAAAGTTTAAGGGGAAAAGGCCTTATTTTCCGGCCTTTTCCCGCCCGGCATATCCTTGAAGAGACATTTGAGGCTGTGCTTCACTTGACATAAGGAGAGGAAAGTGCTATAGTTTAGGCAACACCAGAGCAGAGAGTCTTTGCTGAAAGATGTTACGATCTAACCGCGGGAGCCTGCATCTGCTCCTGCGGTTTTTTTTCATCCAGGTAAAGCGACCTGCAGATTATTTTTCCTTATCAGAAAGGGAAAGCAAGAATGGCAGTAGGTAGAGTGAAGTGGTTCAACGACCAAAAAGGTTACGGATTCATCGAGCAGGAAGGTGGTAACGATGTCTTCGTTCACTTTTCCGCCATCCAGGGGAGCGGATTCAAAACCCTGATGGAAGGGCAGCAGGTTCAGTTCGACGTTGTTGCCGGTGCGAAAGGTCCTCAGGCCAGTAACGTGATCGTTATCGCCTGATCGACGCCTCTTTGGCCAGTGCCCCTGTACAGGACCTTAGAGACTCTCTTCTCTGCAAGGTAAGCCACAGGGGCCTTCCCCAGGATAAAGACGCACTCCACTTCCCGCCAAACCAGGCCGTTTTTGCCCACTCTTTACGAGTCTAAAAGAGCGTCAGGAATAGCAGCAGTAAGAAGGTGAGAGAACCGGTATTGGGGTTGCCTCGGAAAGTGTTTGGCCGAACCGAGGCGGATCAGGGAGCGTGATCGATACACACAACGCGACGAGGAGGGTGAATTTTGGAGATAAAAGTCTATGGGAATGATATCGAAAAAGCCCTGAAAGCCTTAAAACGTCAGCTTCAGAAGGATGGCCTATTCAAAGAGATCCGCCAGAGAAGCTTTTATCAAAAACCTTCCGAAAAAAAGAAACAGAAGCAGAGGGCAGCGCAAAAGAAACGGCTGAAAGCGCTACGCCTGAAGAAAATGCACTGAGTTCTCCCCCGCCCCCCTGGCGGCCAAATGACATCTGGGCGCTTCCTCCCCTGCTTCCCAGGTGCCTCTTTTCCTCCCTATGGCGTAAGCCCCGTAAGGAGGCCATCCGGCCTCTTCTACCCTTCCCCCCCTCCCTCCCCGGAACAGGATCAGACTTTTGCTTTGGACCCCTTACTTTTCTCTTGACAAGAGATTTCCTTTTGCAGTAGAGTTGGGAAAAAATTGACCCGGTTTCCCTGGTTGTTCTCTAAGTGCTTCAGCAAAGGGGGTGATGGTGGCGATCTGTTGGTCTGTATCTATTGTGAGAGGCTAAGAAAACCTTTCCTCGCAAGAGCATCTACGAGCTAGGAAGGAGGGAGCTATGACCGAATACGTGGATCGCCGACAGTTTCTCAAGAGACTAGGAGTCACCGTAGGGAGCGCAGCCGCTGTAGGGAGTGCCATGGGGCATCTCGTTCGCCCAGAAGAAGAGGCAGAGGCCGCAGAACCCCCTAAGGGGAAAATTCCGGATAAGCCGTTAAAGTTTGGACACATGACCTTCTTTACCGGTCCGGCCGCTGTACTCGGTGAACCCTCCTACAAAGGGCATATCCTGGCCGCAGAGGAGATTAATGCCCAGGGAGGATTCTTAGGGAAGCGGAAGATCGAGACGATTACGGCGGATGAGGCAGCCGGTACCGACGCCAACGTCAAAGAACTGCGCCGGATGAAGCTCTCGGAGAAGATCGACTTCTTCACCGGCGTGATCTCCAGTGGTAACACGCCGGCCCTGGGACCGGTGGCAGAGGAACTCGGGGTGCCCACGATCTTTACCGACGGCTGTACCGATTTCCTCTTCGATAAAGCGGTTCCCAACCCTCACTACGTGTTCCGGATCACCAACATCCAGTCGGCCGATGGGGTGACCTGTGCGGTGGCGGTAGCCCAGACCTGGCCCGAAGTGCGACGCATCGCCCACATCCACCCCGACTACAGTTACGGTCGTAACGCCTTTGACCACTTCACCATTGCCATCCAGAAGCTCCTGCCCGACACGGAGATCGTATCTGAAGGCTGGCCCAAACTGGGCACTACCGACTTTACCCCTCATATCACCAAGGCGATCTCGGCCAAGCCGGATCTGCTGGTCTCCTCGGTGTGGGGTGGTGATTACGTGGCGATGTACAAGCAGGCGTTGGGATACGGGCTGTTCGATAAGATGAAGTTTGCCAGCACCATCGCCTTTGGGGTGGCTCCTCACGCCATCGGCAAAGATCATCCCGAAGGGGTGATCGCCGGAGTCCACGCCAACTACTACTTCAACTATCCACCAGGCAACATGTGGCCACCCAACACCAGCTTTGTGCAGCGCTACTACAAGCGCTGGAAAGAGTATCCCAACTTCGAGGCAGAAGGGGCCTATACGGCACTCTACCTGCTCAAGGCGGCCATTGAGCGGGCCAATCGCCTGACCGGTGGCTGGCCGGATGTGGAAGCGATCATCGATCAACTGGAAGGGTTATCTATGGCTTCTCCGGCCGGGTATATCTATATCCGACCGGATAACCATCAGGCGTATAAGGATGCGGTGACCGGGTTCAGCATGAACTCTCCCGATTATCCGTTCCAGATTCTGGATCCGAATCGGATGATCACCATTCCGATTCGCAACATCACCGCTCCGCCGGATTGGCCGAAAGGGGAACCGACCTCGACCTATACCTGGATCGAGCAGACCTGGCCCAAGGCCTACGGCTAAAAGATCTCTTCACGAAGGGAGAGGGGGTATCTCCTCCCCTTCTCCTGGTCGAACAGCAGAGGAGAGAGGTGCAGAGTGGAGGAGTGATGAAGACCATCATCCTGGTGTCCCTGATAGTCCTGTGCTGGACACTTGCTCCGGTGCAGGCCGCTCACGAGTTTCCTTATTACCCATCTTTTTACCCGCAGGAGATTCGGATAGAGACGGTAGCGCCGGAGGTGGCTGCGACTCGCCTCCCTACGGCTTCCCTGCATGCCTACATCGGACCGGTGTTGGCTTTCCAGCAGGAGGTCCCTCGGGATGTGGCGACCATGGAGTCTCTCGCTTCCTATCTCGTGCTCACCTTT
>RFHZ01000779.1 GCA_003696125.1 Nitrospinota bacterium | reverse complement strand
TCCAATCCGATAACCAAAACCTTTCGCATCGTTTCTCCTCTGAAAAGTAATGAGTAATGAGGACTGAGTAGGGGCGCAGCGCGCTGCGCCCCTACCAGGTGTTCCGGTAACTTCAGTGCCTGTGTGCCTTTGTGCCTGTGTGCCTTTATGCCTGTGTGCCTGTGTGCCTCTGTGCCTGGTCTTTTCGTGCCTGGTATACCTCCACGGTTCGCTCTACACGATGTTTCTCCGTGAAGCAGCGCTCTACCCGGCGCCGGGCTTCTCTCCCCATCTGCGCGGCCCGTTGGCGGTCCTGCAGCAGGCAGAGGATCGCTTCAGCGATTTCCCGGGGATCCTCAGGATCCACCACCAGCCCGGAGCGTCGATCCTCCACGTTTTCCTGCAATGCCCCCTCTGCCCCGGCCACACAGGCCTTCCCCATGGCCATCGCCTCCAGCAGGGCGCGACACGAACCCTCTGAGCCGCCATGGAGCAGGACGAATACATCCATGGCAGCCAGGACGGCAGGAAGATCGTCTTCCCTGTACCCGGTGAAGATCACCTGTTTCTCGAGTCCCTGCGCTCTGACGTGCCGTTCGAGTACCGGCCGGTATTCCCCCTTTCCCACGATGAGGAGCTTTACCTGCGGGTACCGGCGCACAACATGCTGCAGGGCGGCGAGCAGGGTGAGATGACCCCGGGAAGGAGCCAGCCGGGCGACGATACCGATCACCGGTGCCGTTTCTGCAAGGTGAAACTCCTCGCGGATGGACCGGCCATCCACGTCCGGGTGGAAGCGTTGCGTATCCACCCCACCGGGAACCACGCTTATCCTGGTAGCAGCAATCCCGCCTACCCGGCAACACTCCTCCTGCAAGGCCCGGGATACGGTAAAGAAGTGATCGGTCTGGTGAGAGAAGAGCCAGCGGTGCAAGGGATCGTTATGCAGGCCGCGTGCGGTATGCAGGGTGCGGAAGAGGAGAAAGGACGGATCAGGACATGACCGCTTCACCAGCCCGGCCAGCCAGTGGTCATGCGAGAGATGGGTATGGATGATATCGATCTGCTCTGCCTGGACAAAGCGTCGAAGCGCCAAGAGGTCCTGGGCAAAGGTATGCGGTTTTTTCGGGTCCAGAGAGAGCCAGGGCAGAGGGGAGAGTCCGGCCTGCTGGGCTCGTTTCTCCAGGGTATCCCCCCGGGTACAACCAAAGTATACCTGGAATCCAGCCTGCTGGAGTCCCCTACTCAGGCTCAGCACCGGATCGGCGGTCCCTGTCCACCAGCGATTGCTCACGAGCTGGAGAATGCGCAAGGTGTGATCCCTTTCTGCTAGTGGTGTCTTCTTCTCTACCTATATATCCCTTTTCCATCTCCCAGAGTTTGACGTAACGCTGGAAGACATAAAACGCATAGAACCCTGCCAGGATAAGACCGGGAATCCCATCCAGGAATCCGCGTTGTACCAGGAAGATCTTGCAGAAGCGTCCCAACGGTCTCCAGAGGAGACGGGAAAGGCGAAAGCGCTCCCGGCCGGACAGCTCGGTGGCGGCCAGGGTGGCATAGCGCTCCCCCCGGGCAAACAGGTCTGCCGAGTCCCGGTACGTGTAGTGATACAGGGGAGAGCGGAGGTACCCTGTTTTCCCGGTTACGGTCACCGATTCGTGCACGGCCTTCTCCGCAAACCTCCCCGCGTCTCGTTTGAAGAGGCGGAGCTGGTAGTCGGGATAGAAGCCTCCATGACGAATCCACTTCCCCCAGATGAAGTTTTTACGGGGAATGTAAAATCCCTCTATACCGGTGGGAGGGGATTCCAGGAGAGCAAGGATCTCTGCCTGCAGGGGTTCTGATACCACCTCATCGGCATCGAGACTGAGGATCCAGGGTCCGCTGGTATGGGCCAGGGCCCGGTTCTTGCTCCGGGCAAACCCCTCCCAGGGGTACTCGTAGACCCAGGGGGTAAACTCGCGGCAGATGGCCGGAGTGCCGTCCGTGCTCCCGGTATCGACCACCACGATCTCGTCGGCCCAGCGGACCGAGGCGAGACAGCGCCGGATGCGGGAAGCTTCGTTACAGGTGATGATGGCTACCGAGAGCCTACTTCTGCTCTTCGAGTTCATCGAGCCTCTTTGCTTCGTCTATCAGCATGACCGGAATATTATCTCGTATCTCGTACAGGAGCCGGCAGGCATCGCAGATCAGACCGTCTCGCTGGGCGTCGTACCGGATGGCGCCTTTGCATTTGGGACAGGCCAGGATTTCCAGTAACTCCTTGTCGATCGGCATGGTTATCCACCTCCTTCTAACCAGCGTACCTCCTCGCGCAATCCCTCGGCCAGGGATATGCGCGGGCTATAGCCGAGCTGCTTTTGGGCACGGGATATGTCTGCATAGGTATGCCGCATATCCCCTTTTTGCACACTATCATACCGTAATCGCAGCGGTTTTGCCATGATATTTTCGAGCACATGCAGGGCTTCCAGCAGGCTGACCCGGCTTCCCCCGCCGATGTTAAAGACCTCGCCGCTGAGGGGTGAGCGCATGGCCAGCAGGTTGGCCTCGACCACATCGCTCACGTAGGTGAAGTCCCTGGTCTGGTGTCCATCACCGTAGATCACGATCTCTTCATCCCGCTGTAGGGCACGGATGAAGCGATGAAAGGCCATGTCCGGTCGCTGGCGAGGGCCAAACACGGTGAAATAGCGCAGGGAGATGGTGGGGATGCCATCATGTTTCCAGTACAGGTAGCAGAGATGCTCTCCGGCGAGCTTGGAGACGCCATAAGGAGAGACCGGTTTGAGGATGCTCTCCTCTTGCATGGGGAGCTGGGGGGTATCCCCGTACACGGAGGAGGTGGAGGCGTAGACAAACTTGTGCAGGGGATGCTGCACGCAGGCTTCCAGCAGGCGCTGGGTGGCCAGGATGTTGTTTTCCGTATAGATGGCGAACTGCGTGCCCCAGCTCGCCCGTACCCCGGCCTGGGCTGCCTGGTGGAATACCACCTCTACCCCGTCCAGCAGGCGGGAGAGGTCGGCAGTGAGCAGGTTGTCTTCCACAAAGCGGAAACGGGGCGAGGCAAGGAGGGTAGTCAGGTTCTGGCGTTTGATCTCCTGCGGGTAGTAGTCGAGAAAGCAATCGATGCCGATGACTTCATACCCCTCCTGGATCAGCCGCTCAGCCAGGTGGGAACCGATAAAGCCGGCAACACCGGTGACAAGACAACGCATGAGGAGTTCTCCTTTGCTGGTGTTGTGTTGCTAAAAACCAGGCACGAAAAGCCAGGCACAAAGGCACACAGGCACAGAGGCACAAAGGCACAAAGGATTTACTCGTTACTCATTACTCATTACTCATCACTCATCACTCATCACTCGTTACTCATCACTCGCTG
>RFHZ01000778.1 GCA_003696125.1 Nitrospinota bacterium | reverse complement strand
CGACGCCCAGGATGGTGTACACAAAGGAGTTGACCACCGTCTTCACAAAGATCGGGTTCCGGAGCAGATAGCGGTAGTTGTCCAGCCCTACCCACTCGCTCTCCCGCACTCCCAGCAGCTTGTTCTGAAAACTGAAGATAATGGTATTGATAAACGGATAGCTGATCAGCCCAACGAGAATGACAAAAATGGGGAAGAGGAGAAGGTAGCCCAGGAACCACTCGTTCTCCAGGGTCAGGGCCCAGTGTCTGCGTTGCGCCTGTTTGCTTTTGCGTATCGTGTCTTGCATCCCAGTCATAGTATACGGTATTTTGGCACCATTGAGGGAAAAAGTCCATGAAAAAATGCAGGATGAGAGGAGCAATGAGTAACGAGTAATGAGTAATGAGTAGGGGCGCAGTGCCGCTGTGCCCACCAGGCGTCTGCTGTCTCTGTGGTGAATCTCATTCCTGGCGCACGATCTCTACGCGCCAGCCAGGGGGTTCCTTTGCATCGGTAGGGGGAGGCGCAACGACTGCCCGGGTAGTCACGCGATCAGGCTCAATGGCAAAATGGGAGAGGAGGACCTGTCTAAGCTGCTCGGCTACCTGGAGTGCCTCTGCCTCGCCTTCCCCGCTCCCGGCATAGACGAGGATCGCAAACCGCATCTCGCGCAGCGCTTTGCTCTCCAGAGCCCTTCCCCACGGGGTAAGCCGGGAGAGGAGAGCCTCTTCTTGCAGGGGAGGCTGGAGACGAAAGGAGAGGCCAGGAGGAGAGGCCGGCTCCCGGGGCTTTCCGCCCAGCATCTGCACCACCTCTAGTTCGGTGATCTGTCTGTTTTCGCCGGCCGACAGGAGAGAAACGCCTATCAGCAGGAGGGTGACCAGTCCCGGCAGCAATCTCATCGCATGACCTTCCTGATCTCGGCTCGGTACTCCTCATCTATCCCCAACTCCAGCGCCGTCTTTAGACTGGCCAGGGCCAGCCGCCTCGCATCGGTCTTGAGATAGACCATACCGAGATGATAACGGAAGAGCGGGTTCTGCGGCTCTGCTTCGACAATCTCCTCTAACAGGGAGAGGGCCTGCT
>RFHZ01000777.1 GCA_003696125.1 Nitrospinota bacterium | reverse complement strand
GATCCCCGGTGGCCACGATCGTCACCCCATCCCTTTGCAGGTATACCCAGAGATCACCTGCCGTGTGGGCAGGACCGGGATAGGTCACGATGATCTCCTGTTCTCCCACGTGCAGAGCACGGGTCGTATCGACCAAACCGGATGACGGTGGGATCCCCTGGGGATGCCTGTCCCACCAGCTTCCCTCGCGACGTCGCATCAGTTCCGGTACCATTCGATGGGCAATGATCTGCGCTCCAGGATAGTGGATGTTTCCCCGCGTATGATCGAAATGGTAATGGGTGTTGACGATAAGTGTCACCGGTACCTGGAGATGGCGGGCGATCCATCGCTCTACCCAGCGGGAGACCGGAGGGAATTTGGGATCGACCAGCAACACTTCCCCGTTATCGTGAACCACCAGCGAATTTCCCCCACCCCCGAACAGGGCGTATACCCCCGGCGCCAGTTCGGTCACGGTCAGACGCACAAAGGAGAAGTAAAACCACCCGGCAAAGCCCCCTGCAGCCAGGAAAAGCACAACCAAGAGCAGGGTGAGGAAAAACCACCGGTACCTTCGCGGTTCCAGCACCTCTTCGGTGAGTTTCCCTTCACGTCGATAGACCTCTTCCAGACGGCGGGCTCCCTGGAGCGATTGATCACGCACGAAGACGAAATGGGGGATCCAGAACCATCTGCACAGCCGAAAACTCCATCCCTGAGCCTTTTCCCACGATCCAAAGCGGGTACGCCCGTCCTCCAGGTCTTCCATGAAATAGGTGTGCCGGGCGTAGAAGCCGGGGAGGATGGTGACCTCCCAGGTCACCTTACGCTCTGGCTCCACTTCCACAACTGTCGCGATGGCCGGGAGCTTATAGAGGTACCACCTGCGGATCGGTTCAAAACACCAGATCAACCGCTTCCCTGCCTGCAGGCTGCGATTGAACACCCAAAAGAAGCAGCGATTCCAGCGAGGCCACCAGCGGGCCTGCAGGAAGACCTGCCAGAGGAGGTGGACCGGGATGGCGACTTCGACACTCCCCTCTACCGGGACCATATCGGTGGATCGTTCAAGCGCCACCCGCTTATCAGACATCGATCTTCCCTACTATGACTAACCTTTTGCACACTTTTCTGTCCTGAAACCCGGCGCTATCTACAGGCCTACACCGCCGAGGACGCCGAGCACGCAAAGTTTTTTGGCTCATTTATCCCGGCGTTCTCTGCGTGCTCGGCGGTAAAAAGTCTTTCCGGTCACGCATGGCCTTCAGATGACTCAGAGTACAAAAGGGTTAGGAATAACTACTTAACCCTGCCCTCCCTAGCTCTCTAGCACACTCTTCCCCTCTCGTCAAATCTTTTCCTTATCCTTTCCCTCCCGATCCATCCGGGAAAAAGGGAGTTTCAACAGAGGATACCTTTGCTCTCTCCTGCTGGTGATCGACCTGGGCCTGTAGGCGTCTGTAGGGGCGCAGTACGCTACATCTAGAGGAAGTAAACTTTCCACACCATGTCGCCTGTCATCTGTAGGGGCGCAGTGCGCTGCGCCCAAAGAAAGCGGAATGAAGCAGGGGCAGGAGATCAGGAGCGGAAGTGGGGTAAGACCTTCTCCCCCAGCAGTTCTACCGCCTGGATCGCCTTGGCGATCTCCATTCCCGGCCAGTGGACACGAAAACCGATGAGCGTGACCCCCAGCCGGTCACGATACCGGCTGATCTGGGCAATGCAGTCGTCTGGATCACCGATGATGAAGCGATCCCGTACCAGTTCGGGAAAGGGGAGGGCCAGGGGATCGCTCTCCGGGAGCGCCTTGTCCTGTCCCCAGTTCACGTAGACCTCGTATTTGTGGCGCAGATAGGGTTCCGCTTCCTTCCAGGCCGTTTCCCGGTCCCTGGCGATATAGAGCTCCCGACCCAGGGGGAGAACCTCTGGGAACGGTTTCCCCGCGTCTGCCAGTGCCTGGCGGTAGAGCTCGAGCTGGCGCTCCAGCGTGGAGAGATGGGCATGCGGGTTGATCGACCAGGCATCCCCTATGCGTGCCGCCCTCTTCACCGCGGCATCGCTGTTCGCCGCGATCCAGATAGGGGGACGCGGTTTCTGCACCGGTTTGGTGGTCACCTCCACTTCCGGGAGCTGGAAGTGCTTGCCGTGAAAGCTGACCCGGTCCTGGGTCCAGAGCTGCTTGATCAGCTCGACCGCCTCCACAAAGCGGGAAACCCGCGTCTTGGGATCGATGCCAAAGGCCTGGTACTCCACCTCCCGGTACCCGAGTCCCACCCCGAAGACCAGCCGTCCCTGGCAGATGATATCGAGCGTGGCGATCTGCTCCGCCATATCGACCGGATTATGTAAGGTGAGCAGGATGATATTGATGGCCAGGGTCATCTCCCCTGCTTCTGCCGCCACCCGGGCCAGGGTAGGAATGGGCTGGAAGTACTGGTAAGGCGTGGAGAGGTAGTGCTGGTGGGCCCACAGGGAATCAAAGCCGCAGTCACGTGCCGCCCGTGCCAGCATCAGCACCTCCGTAAAGTGCCGTACCGGATCGCCCACCGGGTGTTGAATCGGTAGTCCTACAGCAAACTGCATGATCACTCCCTTCTCAGTACTGTTTCACTCTGGTTCATCCTATGGTCCTGCGCTGCCGGAAAAGCTTTTTACCGCCGAGCCGCGGAGAACGCCGGGATGAATAAACAAAAAATTTGCGTGCAGCGTTCCTCCCTATCCTAAGGCGGTCAGGGTGTTCTCTATCTCCGTGCAGGCCAGGGACAGGGCATGCGCCACCTTGTTCCGTTCCCGCACCAGGCGGGTACGGAGAAAGCGATACTCGTTGCTCTCCGGATCAAGGGAGGCGAGCTGCGTTGCCGGCTGCAAAGCAGGGATCGGCTCTACCCGGGTCGCCAGGTCGTGATCAAAGGGACCGACAGAGGTATAGTTCACCGGGATCAGGTGGCGTCCCAGCGCCATCAGCGTCTTGTTGAGGCGCCGGCATTGCTCCACCGTCCCCTCTTTCCCTATCCGCTCCTTGACTCGATTCAGGGTCACACAGAGCTCCTTAAGACGCCTGACCTTCTCCTGCACCGGGTTGAGATCGAAGTGAGAGCCGGCTTTGGTCTGGATATCACCCAAAATCCGGGCAAACTCGTCGGCCACAGCCGCATAATCGTAGGGAAGCACCGGGGTGGTACAGAGATGGGTGATGATCTGGGTATAGATTTTGGCGTCTCGTACCAGGAAATCCGGATCGATCTTATCCACCGTGTCTTCCGGTGTATGCCACCACCAGCCGAGTCCACCGGTTTTGGGAGGACCACCGGTGAGGAGGGCAAAGGCCCGGGCCGCCTCGGAGT
>RFHZ01000776.1 GCA_003696125.1 Nitrospinota bacterium | reverse complement strand
GTAACCCGAAAGTCCTGATCGCCGATGAGCCGACCACCGCCCTGGATGTCACCATCCAGGCGCAGATCCTCGATCTACTCCGGGAATTGCGCAACGACCTGGGGATGTCTATCCTCCTGATCACGCACGATCTGGGGATTGTGGCCGAGATGTGCGATTTTGTCTATGTGATGTACGCGGGAGAGATCGTGGAGCAGGGAACCCTGACCCAGATCTTCGATCACCCTGCCCACCCTTATACGCGGGGGCTGCTCGAATGTATCCCCAAGATCGATGATCTCTCCCAGGGGAAACTCTCCCCTATTCCGGGCAATGTGCCGAGTCTCATTAACCTCCCGCAAGGCTGCCACTTCAAATCCCGCTGTCCCCTGGCCGAGCCGATTTGTGACAGTGATCCTGCTTTCATCGAGGTGGCAGAGGGTCAGAAATCCCGCTGCCATTTTGCCCAGCAATTGAGAGGATGACTATGGCGGTACCGCTTCTGGAAGTGCGTAACCTGAAGAAGTATTTCTCGCGAGATACCGGCCTGATCGATCGACTGCTGACCAAAGACGCGGCACCGGTGAAGGCGGTTGATGGAATCTCCTTTACCGTTGATGCCGGTGAAATCGTGGGACTGGTAGGGGAGTCGGGTTGTGGCAAATCGACAACAGGGGAAACCCTGCTCTTACTGCATAAACCGACGGCTGGTGAGATCTTCTTCCGGGGAGAGAACATCCTGAAGTATTCGAAAAAGGAGTTGCGCAAGCTACGCCGACACATGCAGATGATCTTTCAGGATCCCTACTCCTCGCTGAACCCGCGTATGAAGGTGCGCAACATCATTGCCGAGCCGCTCAAGACACATGGCCTGACCAGCAGTGCTGAAATCCAGGAGCGGGTGGAGAGCTTGCTGGTCCGGGTCGGACTCGATCCTACCCACCAGGATCGCTATCCGCATGAGTTCTCCGGTGGCCAGCGCCAGCGCATCGGGGTGGCGCGTGCCCTGGCTGTGGAACCGTCTTTTGTGGTGGCAGATGAACCGGTATCGGCACTGGATGTGAGTGTGCAGGCCCAGCTCATCAACCTCCTGCTAGACCTGCAGCAGGAGTTCCACCTGTCCATGCTCTTCATCTCTCACGATATCAGCGTGGTGAAACAGATCAGCAACCGGGTTTTAGTCATGTACCTGGGGAACATCGTGGAACAGGGACCGGTACGCGAGGTGTTAACTAATCCCCTGCATCCCTATACCCAGGCCCTCCTCTCTGCCGTGCCTCGTCCCAATCCCCATGTCAAAACGGAACGGATTATCCTCACCGGTGATGTTCCCAGCCCTATTCGTCCTCCTGCCGGCTGCAAGTTCCATCCCCGCTGTCCTTACCGGAAACCCGAGTGTGAGACGATCGTGCCGGTAGAGAAGGAGGAGAGTCAGGGACACCGGGTTGCCTGTCACCTCTATTGACCCCCGGCGGCTATCGCTGGCTGGCAGAGAAAAAAATGGAGGCGGCACCCGGATTCGAACCGGGGAATGGAGGTTTTGCAGACCTCTGCCTTACCACTTGGCTATGCCGCCTCTTTCCCATGAAGACTCTTTTCACCTTTTATTTTACCCTCTCTCGAAAAAATCGTCAACATTTTTGTCAGGGTGGTACCTGTTTCCTCTTCGTGGCCTCGCTTTTTTCCGGAGACGGCATTATGCTGCGGGTACACCCGTACCCTGGTCGATATGTTCTCCCCCCGCACTTGAGACAGATTCCTGCCGGTCGTTCAGTTGACTGTAATAGCCATTTATGCTATAGAATGAACCAGGAATCCCTGTAGAGAGTGGTATCCTTTTTTCCAAGATAAGAGGGTCTTCTTGAGTAAAGGAGGTGGGTTGTGATGGGATCAAAAAGGCTTTGCAGAGCTAGATCGTTGACTTCCTTCCATGTAAGCCTCTGTTTTCTCCTCTTGATGGTTTTGGGGGCTTTCCCCCTACAGGTTCTGGGGGCGGAAACCTCTATCGTGATCGGATTGACCGGTGATGCGGAGAGCCTGGATCCTCATGTGACGGCTATCTCGACCACGGGGAGCTATCAGGCCAATATCTTTGAAACCCTGATCTACCGGGGACCTAACCTGGAGGAGAAACCGGGATTGGCCGTCTCCTGGGAACCAGAGGGAGAAAACGCCTGGATCTTCCATCTCCGGAAAGGGGTGAAATTCCACAACGGAGAGCCGTTTAACGCCCAGGTTGCCAAGTGGGCGCTCGACCGGGCCAAGACGCATCCCAAGTCGCTGACCAAAGGACAACTGGCCCAGGTCAAAGAGGTGCAGGTGGTGGACGACTACACCATCCGCCTGGTGACCTATGGTCCCTCGCCGGACATTCCCCGCAACATGTTCAACGTTTACATCGTGCCCATGCGCTACCTCCAGGAGGTAGGGGACGAGGTGTTCGGCAGGAAACCGGTCGGTACCGGCCCGTACAAGTTCGTCGAGTGGATCAAAGATCAGCACGTAAAGCTGGAGCGCTGGGAGGAGTACTGGGGACCGAAACCACCGATCAAGTATGTGACCTATCGGCCGATCCCGGAAGATGCCACCCGGGTGGCTGCCTTGCTGCGCGGAGAGATCGATGTGGCCGAAGCCGTGCCGGTGGTAGACATCCCCCGCATCGAGCGGAGCCCGAATGCCCGCGTCATCCGCAAACCCGGACTGCGTCTGATCTATCTGGCTTTTGACACCAAGCGCAAGTTTGGTGGCCCTCCTCCGGAAGGTTCCCCGGGCATCCCGGAAGGACAACCGAATCCCTTCCTGGATAAGCGGGTACGCCAGGCCATCTACTACGGGGTCAACGAGGATGAGCTGCTCCAGTACGTGATGGAAGGGAGTGGACAGGCGGCGGCCCAGATGATTCCTCCTCCTGTGTTCGGCTATATTCCCGACCTGGAGCGCTATCCCTATGATCCGGAAAAGGCAAAAAAGCTCCTGGCCGAGGCAGGATATCCGCAGGGGTTCTCCGTGCGACTGGATACCCCCAATGATCGCTATATCAACGATGAAGAGCTGGCCGTGGCCATTGCCGGCCAACTGAAGAAGATCGGGCTCAACGTGACCGTGAATGCCCAGCCGCGAGCCATCTTCTTCCCCAAGCTGATGCGCCAGTACGAAAATTCCTTCCACCTGAGCGGATGGGCCGGAAGCATCGGGGCCTATAATTTGCTCGCCCTGGTCGGCTGTTTCGACAAGAAGACCGGTTTTGGCCGGGCCAACTACGGGCAGTACTGCAACCCGGAACTCGATGAGGTGATCAAAACGATCAACCGGACCATCGATCCCAAGGAGCGCATGAAATACTTCCGGAAAGCGGCAGAGATCATCCACGAAGAAGTACCCAAGATTCCGCTCCACTACCAGGAACTCATCGTGGGAATCTCCAACAAGTTTGATATGGATGTCCGCGTAGACGAACAGATCTGGGCCAAGGAGATCAAACCCAGAGAATAGCGTAAAGGGGCATGGGGAGAGCAAAAGGCGTTGACCCACAATCCCTTTTGTTCTCCCCGTGTTCTCTCGAGGAGGGGGAGAGAGAAAAGCATGGTACTGGTGCAATATGCGGTGAAGCGTCTTTTCCAGATGGTGCTCGTCTTTTTTGTTGTCTCCGCCATCATCATCCTGATGCTGGTAGTCACCGGAGATCCGATAGAGCTCATGCTTCCCCCCAATGCAACCAACCAGCAGCGAGAGGAGATCGAGAAGCGGCTCGGACTGGATCAGCCATGGCATATCCAGTACATCCGTTTCCTCAAAGGGGCACTGCATGGGGATCTGGGGGATTCGTTCTACTTCCATGAACCGGCGCTTAAACTGGTAGTGGAAAGGCTTCCCGCCTCACTGGAACTGGTCATCACCGCCATCAGCTTCTCCATCATCATCGCCATCCCTCTGGGGATCCTCATGGCCATGTGGAAGGATTCCTTATTCGATCGCCTGGGCCTGGCCGGCTCCCTGTTGGGTATATCCGCCCCTCCTTTCTGGGTAGGCATCCTGCTCATCCTGATCTTTGTGGTGGATCTGGAATGGTTCCCCTCCTCTGGACGCGGCAGTTGGCGGCATCTGGTGCTTCCGGCCACCTCTCTGGCCCTCTTCCGCGTCGCCCTCTTTTCCCGCTTGATCCGGGCCGGCATGCTCGATGTCATGGCGAAAGACTACGTCCGTACCGCCCGGGCCAAGGGATTGAGCGAAGTCCTGGTCGTGGTCAAACACGCCTTGAAAAACACCCTCATCCCCTTTGTCACCATTGCCGGATTGCAGATCGGAGGGCTCATCGCCTATACCATCGTTACGGAGAAGATCTTTGCCTGGCCGGGCATGGGACGACTGCTCCTCCTCTCCATTGAGCGGCTTGACTATCCGGTGGTGGTGGCCTATGCCATGGTGACGGCGGCAATCTTTATCATCCTCAATTTTCTCGTCGATGTCCTGTACACCGTCCTTGATCCCCGGGTGCGTATTACCCATTGAGACAGGAGCAGAGGAGAGTGAAAGCCCAAACCGTCAAGGAAAAGCCTGCAGAACCTGTTACCCAAGAAGCGCTTGCTCCAGCGAAGCAAAAGACCGGTTCTCGTCTCTGGAGCAGCTATCGCCGTAACGGTTTCGCCATAGCGGGAAGCATTCTCCTCTGCCTGTTTGTCTTGAGTGCCCTTTTGGCCCCTTTTATCGCTCCTCACGACCCGTATGAGCAGGAGCTCAGAGCACGCCGCCTGCCACCCTTTTGGATGGAAAGAGGGAACAGTAAGTATCTCCTGGGAGCCGATGTCTTTGGTCGAGACATCCTCAGCGGCATCATCTATGGTATCCGTATCTCTCTGCTCGTCGGCGTGGTCTCTATCGCCGTCTCCGTGTTCCTGGGGATTCTGCTGGGACTCCCCTCCGGCTACTATGGAGGACGGCTAGATGCGGTGATCATGCGGGCTGCTGATCTCCAGTTCTCCCTCCCCACCATCCTTATGGCCCTGGCCATGATCGCCATTTTTGGCCGCGGACTCTTCAAGCTGATCCTGGTGATCGGATTTGTCGGCTGGGCCGAGTACGCCCGCACCATGCGGGGAAGTGTCATTGCCGAACGGGAAAAGGAGTATATCGAAGCTGCCCGTGCTCTTGGCGGATCGGATCTGCTCATCATGGTTAAACATATCCTCCCCAATGTCCTCACCCCGATCATCATCCTCATCATCGTCCAGATGCCACGAGTCATTGTGCTGGAAGCCACCTTGAGTTTCCTGGGACTGGGAGTCCCTATCACCACCCCTTCCCTGGGGATCATGATTGCCATGGGGTATAACTATCTCTTTAGCGGGTACTGGTGGCTGACCATCTTCCCGGGACTGGCCCTCATGCTCATTGTGCTCTCCATTAACCTGCTGGGGGACTGGCTGCGGGATGCTCTCGATCCCCACCTGCACCGGTAAGAGCCTGTCATCTCTCCCTGGAGAAGAGTGGTCATATCTACATAAGAGAAGAGAGAGGAGACGGTGGTGGAAACCCTGAACCTCTTTGGGAAGGCAGGGGAGGAGGGCGGAGCCCAGACGGTACCCCTGGCAGAACGCATGCGGCCGCAAAACCTGGAGGAGTTTGTCGGGCAACAACACCTGGTGGGAAAAGGGAAACTCCTGTGGGAGGTGTTGAGCAGGGATACCCTCCCCTCCATGCTCTTCTGGGGTCCTCCCGGCACGGGAAAGACCACCCTGGCCCGGATCATTGCTCAGAAGACGCAGGCACATTTTGTCTCGCTCAGTGCGGTCCTGGTCGGGGTCAAAGAGGTGCGAGAGGTGATCGCAGAGGCGATGAGGCAACGTCAAACCGCTCACCGCCGCACCATCCTCTTTCTCGATGAGATCCACCGCTTCAACAAGGCCCAGCAGGATGCCCTGCTCCCCCATGTCGAGGCCGGTCGCATCACCCTGATCGGGGCTACAACCGAAAATCCCTCCTTTTCCATCATTCCGGCCCTCCTCTCCCGCTGTCTCGTCTTCCCCTTCCACGCCTTGACCGAGGAGGAGATCTACTCCCTTCTGTTACGGGCCTTGCACGATCGGGAGCGGGGATTGGGGCAGTGGCAGGTCGAGGCTGCCCCCCAGGTCTTGCGGCAGATGGCCAGCCTGGCTAACGGAGATGTCCGGTTTGCCCTCAATCTTCTGGAGCTGGCGGTGCTCGGCACCGTGCCTGATGCGCAGGGACGACGCCTCCTGACCGTGGAGCGCCTGGAAGAAGCCATCGAACAGAAAAAGCTCCTCTACGACCGGAGCGGTGAAGAGCACTATAACCTGATTTCTGCCTTCCACAAAAGTATGCGAGGGAGCGATCCGGATGCAGCGCTCTACTGGTTGGGCCGGATGCTCGCCGCGGGTGAAGACCCCCTCTATATCGCCCGGCGCATGATCCGCTTTGCCTCAGAAGATGTGGGGAATGCTGACCCGCAGGCTCTGCCGATGGCGGTGGCAGCCATGCAGGCTTTTCAGTTCCTGGGCCAACCAGAAGGAGAGCTGGCCCTGGCCCAGGCAGCAGTCTATCTGGCCACCGCCCCCAAGAGTAATGCCCTGTACCAGGCCTATAACCTGGTGCAACAGGATATCCAGGAGCAACCCGCCCTTCCCGTTCCCCTCCACCTGCGTAATGCCCCTACCCGCCTGATGCGGGAACTCGGTTATGGCAAGGGGTATCAGTATGCCCATGACTTCCCCGGCCAGTTCGTGGAACAGGCCTACCTGCCTCCCAACCTGGAGGGACGGCAGTACTATGTCCCCAAGCGGGTAGGCTATGAGGCCACGATCGTGGAGCGGTTGCAACGCTGGTGGAAGAAGAGACGCTACCCTTAACCCCTGCTGTCGGAGGGATGATAGAT
>RFHZ01000775.1 GCA_003696125.1 Nitrospinota bacterium | reverse complement strand
TCATCGACCTGGCTCTCTCCGATGCCGGTCGTGCGCAGGGTACGGTATTTGATCAGCTCGTTGATGCCCAGGCGCTGCTTCAGATAGGGAACGATGGTATGCTCCATCAGATATTTCAGCTCATGGGGCACGCCGGGGAGGGCAACGATGATCCCCTGGGAATCCTCAAAGGCAAAGATCGGTGCGGTACCGCGGGGGTTCTCGAAGGGGATGGCCCCTTCCGGGATATAAGCCTGTCGCCTGTTATTGGGGCTCATGGTCCTGCCCAGGCGGGCAAAACGCCGGGCAATCTGATCCATCAGGTCCTGGCGAAAGACCAGGGGAACCCCTACCGCTTCGGCGATCGCTTCCCGGGTCAGATCATCGAGGGTAGGTCCCAGCCCTCCGGAGGTGATGACCACATCCGAGCGTTCATGCGCCTGTTGCAGGACGGCACGGATGCGGTCCTTGTTATCTCCCACCGTGGTCTTGTAGTAGAGATTGAGCCCCAGATCGCGGAGTTGCTGGGCCAGGTAGGTGGCATTGGTATCGACGATCTGTCCCAGCAGGAGCTCGGTGCCGATCATCACGATTTCTGCCTGCATAGGCGCACCTTACGACTTCTGCTTGGATGGAATTTGCGCATCCACCAGCTCGATCAAGGCCATCTCCGCCCCATCCCCCTCGCGGGGACCGAGTTTCAGCACCCGGGTATACCCTCCTGGCCGGTCCCGGTAGCGCTCGGCCAGCTCGTCAAAGAGCTTCTTGACTACCGGTTTGCTGTAGATGACCCGCAAGGCACGTCGCCGGGCATGGAGGGTCCCCCTCTTCCCCAGGGTGATCATCTTATCCGCCAGCCGTCTGAGTTCCTTGGCCTTCGCCTCTGTCGTCCGGATCCGCTCATGGAGCAGAAGGGCGGTAACCAGGTTGCGCATCAGGGCCTTGCGATGGCCCCCACTGCGATTCAATCTTCTGCCGCTCTTGAGATGTCGCATGAATCATCCCCTCACTCTACCTTGCTTTCCGGCTTTACCGCGTCCCTCTCTTTCGCCTCTAGCGCTTCGATCTCCGAAAGATCCATGCCGAGACTCAATCCCATCCCGCTGAGGATCTCCTTGATCTCATTCAACGATTTCCGCCCGAAATTCCGGGTCTTCAGCATCTCCGCTTCCGTCTTCTGGACCAGCTCTCGGATGGTGCGGATATTCGCATTCTTCAGGCAGTTATAAGAGCGCACCGAGAGTTCGAGTTCATCCACGCTCCGGTTCAGGTTCTCGATCATCTTGAGCCGTTCTTCATCCACCTCGGAGACCTCGGGCTCTTCCTCCTCCTTGAAATTGATGAAGATCTGGAGATGGTCCTTGAGGATCTTCGCTGCCCGGGCCAGGGCATCTTCGGGATGGATGCTCCCATCCGTATAGACTTCCATCACCAGGCGATCGTAATCGGTGGACTGTCCCACCCGGGTATTCTCCACCCGGAAGTTGGCCTTCCGGATCGGAGAGAAGATGGCGTCGATCGGGATCGCCTGCGCCGGCATCCCTTCTTCGGCATTCAGCTCTGCGGGCACATACCCGCGGCCCTTCTTCACCACCATGGTCATGTTCAGCTTGCCGTCCCGGTTGAGGGTGGCGATGTGCTGTTCCGGGTTCAGGATCTCGACATCGGCATCGGTGATTATATCACTCCCCCGGATCTCCTGCTCCCCTTCTGCCTTGATATAGATCTCTTTGGGATGATCGACATGGAGTTTCAGCCGCAGCTCCTTCAGGTTCAGGATGATCTCGGTCACATCCTCTCGCACGCCGGGGATGGTCGAAAACTCATGATAGATCCCCTCGATCTGGACCGAGGTAATCGCCGCTCCCTCCAGAGAGGAGAGGAGCACCCGGCGCAGGGCATTCCCAATGGTAATCCCGAATCCCCGTTCCAGGGGTTCGGCGATAAACTTCCCATAGGTATCGGTAAGGGTTTCTCGGTCACACTCAATCCACTTCGGTTTTTGAAATTCGTTCCACATAGGCTTCACCATCTATATCCCCTAGGGGAAAAGACCTTAAAGGTTCTGGTTTATTTCGAGTACAGTTCCACGACCAACTGCTCGTTGATCGGGATAGTGA
>RFHZ01000082.1 GCA_003696125.1 Nitrospinota bacterium | reverse complement strand
GGCCGTCTCCCAATATCCGGATACCCCGGCAGAGGTCTGGTACAAGCTCGGCTATGCGTATGCCGTACGCAAACAGTATCCACCGGCCATCGAGGCCCTGGAAAAGTACCTGACCTTTCCCCTAGAGCAGGCTGACCGGAAAAGGGGACTCGCCTTGCTTATCAGGGTCTTGCTCCGACAGGGGGACTATGAAAAGGCGATCGCCCGCTACCAGATGCGTATTCAGGAATTTCCCCAGGACAAGGAGACCCCGACCCTGGTCCAGGAACTCGTCGATCTCTTCCTCCAGCTTCAGCGCCCTGCCGAGGCCATAGCCACTTATGAACGCTGGTTACAGCAGGCTCCTCCTCATCCCCGGCAGGAGGAGATGACCCTGAAGCTCGCCTTCCTCTACCAGCAGCAGGGCGAGGAGGAGAGGGCGATCCAGACCCTGCAGACCCTGACCCGGCAGGCCAAGCAGATTCCGGTACGCGCCGAAGCCTTCTACCGCCTGGCCGATCTCTATGCCGGGCAGGGAGAGCGACAGAAAGCACTGCAGGTGCTGCAAGAGATGCAGGCCGCTCTTCCCCAGGCAGGAGAGTGGCAAAGACTCGCTTCCTATCGGGCCGGTGTGCTCTACGAAGAGGAACAGGATTGGGCGGCAGCCGTCGCTGCTTATGCCGCTGTTCTGCGCGGGGAGGGGGGGGATGAGACCCTTAAGCAGGCGGCGGCCGAGCGTTTAGAAAAACTTAAGCCTCTTGTTGCTGAGAAACCTGCTCAGCAGAAGGTACCCCAAGAGAAGCAAGGACAACCATAGCCGTGTCAAGACGTGATCTGGTCCTATCTCTACTTCTCGTTTGTATGCTGGTGGTCTCTAGAGAGGCATGGGGAGCCGAAGAAGAGACCAAACCCGCCATCACCCTGCCCGAGGTGGTGATCATCGGGAAAGAAGCCCCGGTGGTGAAGGGGACAAAGGAGCTCTATGGACCGGAGACGGTCTCTCTCCAGGTGAAGGCGACCCCCCAGGAGGCCAAGGAGAAGATCGATGTGTCCGGGCTGGAGGCGCGGGAGAAAGCCGCACCCCGTGTCCAGGCGCCAGGATGCTTTTACGGGGGATCGGGGGCGCTGGCGCGGGCCTTTCTCGGTGATGAGGCCCAGTACAAGGTCGGCCTGTACCGCCTGCAAGAGGAGAATTATATCGGTGCTCTGCAGGCGTTCCAGCGGCTGCTGGCCGATTATCCCCAGAGTCCCTTTCGTGGTGCCGCCCTCTTCTGGATGGGAGAGATCTCTTATCAGCTGGGAGAGAGGGATAAGGCACTACAACACTACCTTACCGTCGTCCAGCAGTATCCACACGAGCGCTTCCGGGTTTATGCCCTCTATTCCGCTGGCTGGGTGGCCATGGAGCAGGGGGATTATGCCCAGGCTCAACGCCTCTTCCAGCAGTGGCTCCAGGAGTATCCCCAGCATGTCCTGGCCGAACAGGTGACCTATCTGCAGGGAGAGGTCCTCTTTCGCTCCCAGCGCTTTGAGGAAGCGGCCAAGACCTATTCGCAACTGCTGGTGAACTACCCTGAAACCGCCTGGCGAGAGCAGGCGCTCTTCTGGCGGGCAGAGAGCTTCTACCGGGCCGGAGACTATGGTCTGGCCCGGGCCGCCTATCAGCAGTTTGTCGAGACCTATCCTCAAAGCCCTCTTCTTGAGCAGGCGCTCTATAGCCTGGGCTGGGCAGAACTCAACCGGGAGGATTATAGGGCGGCACGTGACCTGTTTACCCGTTTTCTACAGCGCTTTCCCCAGAGCCGCTTCCTCGGCTCCGCCCTTTACGGTGCTATCCGGGCCCATCTCGCCCTGGGAGAGAGGGTGCAGGCCCGGCAACGGTATCAGCAACTCCGCCAGCAGGTCCCTCAGAGCCCATGGACCGACGATGCCCTGATGGAGATGGGGTGGGCAGCCTTCCAGGCCCACGATTATATGCAGGCGCTCTCCCTCTATCAGCAACTGTTGCAGGAACACCCGAGGAGCGAGCTCCGCGGGCAGGCACAATTGTTGGTGGGAGAGATCTTCTATGTGCAAAAGCATTACGAGCAGGCGGTGGAGGCCTATACCGCCGTTGAGCAACTCACCACGGAAGGCCCCTTTGCCGAGCAGGCCCTGTTCCACAAGGGACTCGCCCTGTACCAGCTCCAGAGATACGGGGAAGCCCAGGCCGCATTTCAGCACTTCCTGGAGCGGTTTTCGCAATCGACGCTACGAGATGAAGTCGCTTTCTGGCTGGGGGAAACGGCTTTTGTCCAGAAGGATTTTACCCGGGCCCTGGAAGCCTATGGCCAGGTTTCCCCGCAGAGCCAGCGCTTCGCCGATGCGCTCTATGGTATCGGCTGGGTCTACTATCGACAGGAGGAGTGGAAAAAGGCTGCCACAACCTTTTCCCGATTGATTACCACCTATCCGGAGACGGAGTGGCGAGAGGATGCCATGTATCGGCTGGCAGAGGCCTATTATAACCTGAAGGACTACGCCCGGGCCACCGCGACCTATCGACAGATCCTGCAGAGTTATCCCCAGGGACGCCGGGTAGACGAGGCGCGCTTCCAACTGGGATGGATCGCTTACCGCAACGAGGAGTTTGTCGAGGCACGACGCATCTTTCAGTCGCTTGTGCGCCGGGGCACGGGCAGGTGGGCGGTGCAGGGACAGTTCTGGCTGGGCATGACCTACTTCCGGGAAGGGAATTACCAGCAGGCACGACAGGAGTTCTCTGCCCTTATTCAGCGTTTTCCCCAGCGGGAAGAGGTGCATACCGCCTACCTGAAGATCGGGGATACTTACTACAACGAGCAGCGGTACCAGGAGGCGATTGAGGCCTATAAACGGGTGAGCCTCCTCTTCCCCGGTGACCCACGCAATGCGGATGCCCAGTACGGTATTATCCTCTCCTACTACCAGCTCGGGGAGTATGACCGCTTCCTGCAGGAAGCGAAAGAGTTTATCATTCAACATCCTCAGCATGTGCTCAGCGGGACTCTCCAGTACCAGATCGGAGAGCTCTTTGCGGCGGAAAAACGGTGGGAGGAAGCCTTGCAGGCGTATCAGGCTCTTATCGACGCCTTCCCGCAGAGTGAATGGGTGGATGATGCCCATTTCCGGCGGGGAGAGATCTTCCTGGAGGGCGGACAATGGGCGGCAGCGGTTGCCGAATATACCCGGGTGCTGGAGACGAGTCAGGACGAGTCCCTGCAGGCTGCGGCACTGCTGGGGATCGGGAAAGCCCGCTTCCAGCAGCAGG
>RFHZ01000774.1 GCA_003696125.1 Nitrospinota bacterium | reverse complement strand
GTGCCCTACCTTCAAGGTCTTCATGGTGTACGAAACGGATCGGCGCATGGATGACGGCCAGCTCTTCCAGGTGATGCTGCGGGCGCGTGAACTGGGGGCCATGGTCATGGTACACTGCGAAAATGTCGGGGTCATCGATTACCTGGTGGCCAAATACGTGCGGGAGGGGAAGACCGCACCCAAGTACCACGCACCTACCCGTCCCCCGGAAACAGAAGGAGAGGCGGTAGGCAGGGCGATCGCCCTGGCCCGGCTCGCCGGTGCTCCCCTCTACATCGTGCACATCTCCTGCCGGGAAGCCCTGCAAAGGCTACGCGACGGCAAGGATGGCACCCTCCCCCTCTACGGAGAGACCTGCACCCAGTACCTCACCCTCTCCGAAGAGTGCTATGAGGCACCCGGATTTGAGGCGGCCCGCTACGTGTTGACCCCACCCCTGCGGCACGCCTCCCACCAGGAAGCACTGTGGCAGGCGATCGCCAGCGGTCTCCTCGATGTGGTCTCTACCGACCATGTCCCCTACAGCATGAGCATCCACAAGGTCCTGGGAAAAGAGTCCTTCGCTCAGATCCCCAACGGGGCTCCCGGACTGGAGACCCTCCTCACCCTGGTGTACAGTGCCGGGGTCAGGGGAGGACACCTCTCCCTGCCCCGCATGGTAGAGGTCCTATCGACCAATCCGGCGCGTATCTTCGGCCTGCAGGAAAAGGGGAGCATCGCCGTCGGCAAGGATGCCGACCTGGTGATCTTTGATCCAGACCGGTCGTGGACCATCAGCACAGAGACCCTCCACCTGAGCATGGATTATACCCCGTATGAGGGGATAGAGGTGCAGGGGAAGGTAAGAGATACCCTGGTACGAGGCAAGGTGGTGGTGCGGGATGGGGTATACGTGGGCACCCGGGATAGCGGCCGCTTCGTCCCACGCACCCTGCCCAGCCCAGAAAAGCTCCAGAGACCTGCCTCGGCCATAGGAGGGGTTTCCTCTTGACCTGGTGGCAGGGAACAGGGTAAGATGCCATGGGGAAGAGAGATGCCATCCCGGAGAGAAAGGCATAGCGATTTAGACCGCCATAGGAGGAGGTAGGATTCAATGGCCATACGTGTCGGGATGCCCAGCCTGGGGCATACCATGGAAAAGGGAACGGTACTGCGCTGGTTGAAACGGGAAGGGGAAACCGTAGAAAAGGGGGCCCCGCTTTTCGAAGTGGAAACGGATAAGGTGACGGTGGAGGTCGAGGCACCCGCTTCCGGTATCCTTCTAAAGATTGTGGTGGGGGAAAACGAAGAGCAGCCGATCGGGGCTACGCTTGCCTTTATCGGGACCCCTGGGGAAACCATCGCCCCGGAAGAGGTGCAAAAGGTTCTGGAAGAGAATAAGGCCCTGGCCCAGAAAAAGCCGGCCGAATTCGCCTTTTCCGCCCCCATGCCTCCCCGCGTGGCGCCCTCAACCCCTCCTCCCCCGGTAGATACCTCGCGCATCAAGATCTCTCCCTTTGCCCGGAAACTGGCGGAAGAGCACGGCATCGACATCTCCCAGCTTACCGGGACCGGACCAGGAGGGCGCATCGTCAAGGAGGATGTGGAGCGGGCGATTGCCGCCCGCACCCAGGCTCCCCCCTCTCCTGAACTCACGCTGCGAGAAACCATCCCTCTGACCGGGATGCGCAAACGGATCGCCGAGCGGATGAGGCAGAGCTGGGAAACGACTCCCCGGGTCACCGAGGTGATGGAGATCGATGTGACCCCCCTGGTGGAGTACCGGGAGCGGATGCTCCCCCAATGGGAGCAGGAATACGGGGTCCGGGTATCGCTGAACGACCTCCTCCTGAAGGGAGTGGCTCTTGCCCTGCGGCGTGTACCTCGCCTCAATGCGGCGTTACAGGGCAATGAAATCCATGTCTATCAGGAAATCCATATCGGGAACGCGGTAAACCTGGAGGATGGACTCATCGTACCGGTCTTGCGCAACGTGGATCAGAAACCGGTAGGCCAGATCGCCCAGGAGAGCAAAGCCCTGGCCGAAAAGGCCCGGACAGGAAAACTACGCGTGGAGGAGATCACCGGAGGAACCTTTAC
>RFHZ01000773.1 GCA_003696125.1 Nitrospinota bacterium | reverse complement strand
GAGAAAGAACGCTCCAGGGCTGCAATCGCGCCTGGCGAGACGTCCTGATCCGGCCGCACGTAGAAGAGCATGTCGAGGCGAGCAACGGCCTTGAGGGCATCGATGAACATCTCCATCCGCTTGAAGGTCCCGTGGACCAGCGTCCGCAGGTTGCTCGGAAAGTAGGAAGAAACAAAGAGTACCCGCTTTTTGTTCATCATGCCACCGCTTTCCGTAGCCGTCTTACCATCCTGGTAACCGGGTGCAGCCGTTGCCGTACGGTCAAGAGGATACGCTCTATTCTCCACTGCCAGTAGAGCAACGAGGTTGGCCGGACATGGCGGGTAACGGCCCGTCTGCACTCGGCGTGAAACACTGCCCGGTTCGTATCCCCTTCTCCGGTCTTCGACATTTCGTGCCGGCGGTACGTGGCCAGGGTGGCCGGTAGATAATGAAATGGATAGACAAGAGCTGCGCGTAAAAAGTACTCGTAGTCGAGTCCATAGTGAAACGTCTCTTCGAGGGGACCGATCCGCAGATAGAGGTCTCGCCGGAAAAAGGTGGTCGGCTGCGGCACATGCCATCCCTTCCAGTACTCCAGCTTTTCCAGCAGGGTCGTCTCCCTCCCCCGGTACGGCCAGAGCGGTGTGCTCTCGGCATCGACAAAGAGAGCATCTCCATAGAGGAGCGACAGCTCTGGATGCGTGTGGAACTCCTCCGCGACTCTCCCTAGCGTTCCAGGCAGGTAGAAATCGTCGCTGTTCAACCAGGCCAGGATCTCTCCTGTGGAGCAGGCCAACCCTTTGTTGATGGCATGACTCTGTCCTCGATCCGGCTCACTGACCCAATAAGCCAGCCAGGGAGCATACCTGCGTATCACGTCGAGACTCTGATCATCGCTCCCCCCATCGATGATGATGTATTCGAGATGCGGATACCCCTGTAACAACACCGAGCGGATCGTCTCCTCCAGGAAGGCTCCCTGGTTATAAGAAGGGGTAACGATACTGATCTGTGGCCAAAAGCCCACCCGGCCCTTCTGCCTCCCAGAACCCAGGCCGGCTGCGGACAGGGGAGGGGTCTCCTCGGTCCACGGCCATCCCTGCTTACCAGAAGGGGGAGGGGGGAGTTCGGCTAAGGTCGGACAACGCATAAGGCTCCTTAACAAGATTCCTTGAGTAGATACGGTTCCCAAAATGCCCGATCGTAACGGGCCCAGGCATGACACCCGAAGGGGAGCTGGTAGTCGTTCAGGGCAAAACAGAGGCGGGGGGCGGCTTCAAAGGCAAAACGCAGCCCCACCTCAACCGGCGCCACCCGGAACCCGGGATGGTACCTTATTGCCCTATCTGACCAGAAGAAATCCTCGTTCTGCCGGCCATCTGTTAACAGATGCCATCTGGACATCTCCCGGCGGGCATTGTTAAAGGGTTTTAGATATTTAAGATACTTCTTCCACAGGTAGAGATACCGGATATGTTTCGGTTG
>RFHZ01000772.1 GCA_003696125.1 Nitrospinota bacterium | reverse complement strand
CTCTTTACCCTGGTCCTGGTCCCGATCCTCTTCTCCCTCTGGCTCGATCTCCGTGCCACCCTTCCCCTCTTCCTCCGCAAGCAGTGGGAAAAACGCAACGGGAACAATGGAGGGAGATGATTCCCAAAAGGCTCTCTGGTAAGCGACGGTTGCAACCGCTCCTTCCATGGACACCCTGAGAACATTACGGGGAATGAAAGCGACGAAGCAATTTCTGGCAGAGGATAAGTGTTCAGGGGAGTATAACAGGACATTTTAAATTCATATCGTATTGGAGAGGGGAGAAGATGGCCGGAGGATTAAGCGCACACACAAAAGGCAGAAATCGAACGGGGTACTACGGCCAGCGAGTGCCCTTAGGCAGGCCAGCAGGGAAAGCTCCTGCTCTCACTACCGGCGTAACCCGGGTCACTATCCGCCCAATCATTGAGGGGCCTCAAGAGAGTCGTGAAATCGACGAAATGCTTGCCTTGATTGAAAGAGCCTTCCAGAGCCTGATCCCTTACATGTCTAATGTGGAGATAATCGAAAAGGCAAAACGCCTGGACATCGAACTGCGACAGGAGAGCAGCAGCAAGGGGCCACAGGAAAAATCTGCTATTGCGGAGACCCTCATAAAGATGTTTGAGACGATGGATCAGCGCATCAAGGCCGCACCCCTGGATAACACCGGTTTGCCCAAGCTCCCGGGGGTTCCGTGGAAGAAGAACGACCCACTGGCTGGGATTGTAGAGGGAATTTCCCCCTTCCACATGCATGAATGGTGGCGAACGTATTTAATCAAGTCCCAGCCCCAAACGCCTTCCCGTCGTTCCGCCAGGCAGAGACCTCGCAGGGAAGAATCCCGAGCATCGCCACCCTCCCCCTCTCCTCCTTCACCTCCATCATCATCACTTCCACCACCGTCGCTTGGGGAAGCTATCAGACGAGCCAAAAAGGCGTTGCAAAGTGGAATCCGCATACCCGATCTGGGACCTCAAAGCCGCATGCTGTGCGTGCTCAAGAAGATCGGAAATCCCACCGGAAACGCCTGGTACATCTCCGAAGCCGGAATAAAGTACCTTATGTATTACAATCAGGATTTGATCAATTCTCGAATCCGGATGATCGTCAAGGATACGCTCCCCACCAGGGAGAGGGATAAACTGAACAGATTTGATCCGGGCTGGAAAAGCAAAATGTACACGGGCAGCACCCTCCAGCGTCACCTCTACGTCATAAAGCTCGCCCGGTATCTGACCGAGCCGATTTTCATGCAGTACTGGCGAGGAAAGGGGAGCCTCTGGTCTGGAGATGCACGCCGATATATCAAGGAGATAGTAGCAAAGAGGGGTGACAGCGATCGAAACATCCTCTATGGACTGCGCCAGCTCAACATGGATATCATGAGTGCGTTTAGCTGGTTTCGAAGAGCAGGAGCGAGATATACTTTAGGTGGTGGGTCCTCCCAGGGCTTACCCGTACGCCTGATTCGGGCCAGGATCAACAGGCTCCAGAACACTTCCACTGCGGTTCTCAGTTGTTATAAATAAGGAGGGAGTTCGCCCCTTTTGAAAGAGTATACCGTACTTCCCCTGCCCTCTCACTCAGGAGTAGCATGATGTGCAGAGCTTGGCCGGACAATAGCGGTGAGTCCCTCAAAGCGAACAATGGTCACGCGATCACCAGCAGACAGGGGTTCTCCTGCGCGAGCCAACCAGAGCTCATTCCCTACCTTGATCTTTCCATAGTTCTGTAGAGGCGTCACCACGACCCCTTCTTGCCCGATCATTCCTTCTCTCCCCGTCATTGCTGGTCGTCGAAGCGTTGGCCAGATGGCCCGGTATAATACCAGAGACACTCCCAAAAGGCCAAGATAAATCGGAAGGGCGATGGAAAGCGGTAATACCCAGAAGAGGGGGAGTCCAAGTACCGGTAAAGCCAGCAAAAGATGACACATGCTCTCCTCTCCAACAAGAACTGATAAAAGTCGCGTTTACACCATCCCAAAATCAAAAGAGGAGACCGAAAACCCGTCTCCTCTTCTATCTCTTTTCCAGGGAATAGACAAGCCTAACCGTAAAGATCCTTGGCTGAACTATCTCCTCCTTGACAGGACCTATCCCTCCTATTCCCCTTTTACCTCTTTGATGACCCGTTCCAGTCTCTCGTACACCTCACGGGCCAGGTCTTCGAGAGCCGGATTCTCCGTGATCCGGAGGGCAGCGATCGGGTCGATGGCAGAAACGACCGATCCCCCGTCTTCTTCGTACACGATCACGTTGCAGGGGAGGAGTAGCCCAATGTCCAGCTCTGTCTGGAGAGCCTGGTAGGCCAGGGGAGGATTACAGGCTCCCAGGATGACATATTTGCGGAAATCGGCATTCAGCTTCTTTTTCAACGTCTCCTTAACATCGATCTCGGTCAGGACACCGAATCCTTCCTTTTGCAAAGCCGTTTTAGTTTTTTCCACTGCCTCCTCGTAGGGGAGGTTTGTACGCGTTGCTAAACCGTATGCCTTAGTAGTCATGCAACTTCCTCCTTCCAAATCTATAGTCAAGGGTAGTCATAGATACAGCGATACTTCTCGCCATATTATGTCCCTCTCTCCTCCTTGTGGCAAGGGGAAAGTAGGCGATAGGTCTACTTTCCCCTTGATCAGTGGAATTAGTGGTGATGGTGGTGTTCACCCCCCTGGGACTGGAGGTACTTCTCCGGATCTTTCTCAAAGGCCACCTTGCAGCCAGGAGCACAGAAATAGTAGGTTTGCCCCTTATATTCCGCCTTGGCGGCAGCCTTTTGCTCATCTACCTCCATCCCGCAGACCGGATCCTTTGCCATGATCTTCACCTCCTTTCTCGCTCAGAATAGCGTCTATTGGGCTTCCTTTTGCGCTTCTTCTGTCATCATCTTCCCGTATTTGATCAGGATCTCCCCGATGGCTTTCATCATCTCACCCCGCATCTGGAGCATCCGCCCCATAACCTTGGGGTTCTGCGTTGCCGCCATCATCTGTTGCATCATCGGCATCTGATGCATCATCGACATCATCATCGGCATCATACCCATCATGCCCGGTCCCATCATGGGCATCATGGGCATACCCATCATGCCTGGTCCCATTCCCCCTTTCCCCATCATGCCTGGACCCATCCCGCCTTTGCCCATCATCGGGGGCTGGCCGGCAGGAGGTGAGGGCTGTTCTGCCTGGTGCTGGGCCGACCAGGCAACCGGTGTGGCCATAAAAACTATCAGACTCATTACCACTCCCCAAAGTACCAATCGTTTCATCTCCATCCCTCCTTAACAAGTTCACCGTAATGTTTTGGCATAAACCATTCTACTCTCTATGTTCAGGGTTTGTCCATCCCTTTCTTTCTGGGAGTAAGATAGAGAGCAAAGTCTGTGCCACAATGTTCAGGCATTGCTTACGTGTGCTCCTCCCCTGGTAACCGCCATCTTTCGCTCTTGACCATCACCCTTTTTCCCACCCGTCTCCCTCTGCGGGACAGATTCCACTGAGGAAATTTGCCCCTTTCTGTGGCATTATGGGACAGTATAAGGATCAGAAGAGGTGTATCCGCCTCCGTAAAAGCGACCATGCGAGAAGTAGTTTTGATTTAACCCAGGGAAAAAGGAGGCGAGAGATCGCGTACAGGAGAAAAAAGAGGAAACTATACCCCACAGCATTTCCCATCATGGGCACCCTGACCGGTAAAGGAAGTTCAATGCCCACAAATCGAGACTGCATCCAGGCCAGAGCGAAGAATATGGGCCATAATGAGCTGGCGGATAAGGCAATCAGGTGAAAGAAGACCTTCCCAAAGGCCTCGTTGGCTAAGGTGTTACACGCCTGATAGAGCTGTCCATCACTACTCTTCATCGCTTCGAGAGAGAGGGTATTGTGTGCAATAAGGTCTCTGGTAAGGCTTTCGGTGTATCTTTTATTCACTCGGGAGACGATAACGCTTGTCACATCCCCCACGATTACACTCAGAAAGGCGAGAAGAAACGTGCCCAGGAAATAGTCCAGGAGGGGATCTCCGGTGAGCTTATAAAGCAGGATAAGGTATGGATCAAAGCGCAACATGGTATTTCCCCTCCCCTTACTCTGGTGGCAGCCAACTCTGGCCAAAGAATCCCTTACTGAAATATCGCAATCCCACATACAGGGCTAATACCACAAATATCCTCTTCAGCCAGATATCCGGAATATATTGCTGAGTTCTGGGGCCAATCATGGCTCCGATACATACGCCGACCATCTCTACGCCGATCAATGACCAGTCTATCAATGTCCCTTTGATCGCCACATAGGTGAAGAGACTCACGACCATGCTGAGGAAAACGGCAAGTGCAGAAGTGCCAGCAACCAAGAACATCGGCAAACCAACGATACTGGTCATAAACGGCACATAGAGAAATCCTCCACCCACACCCAGGAATGAAGATAATGCGGCAATAAGAAAACCACCGATGACCGGCAAGATCGGGTGAAAGCGGAATTCAGTGTCCAGAAATCGAAAACAGACCTCCTCGAAATCAACATGCGAAACCTGCACCCCCTGTTTTAGGGTAATCCCCTTCTCTTTAATACGTTTTTGAAACGCGGCTGCCGTCTCTTGCGCTTTTTGCTTTCGCCGCTGCCCCCGTGGGGTCGTTTCATAGAAGAGAAGACCACCGATGATGAGGACGACTATGCCAAAATACCCTATGTACTGACTGACGTGTATCTTCCCAGCGGTTAACCAGGGTATCAGCACTGCTCCTAAAAGACTCCCGGTCCCGAGAGCAACTCCTAAAGGCAGCACAATTCGCTTCATCCGGTAAAAGTTGAAGGTTGAGATCAAGGAAGCCAAGGCCACCAGATATTGATTCGAAGCCCTTATCGTGTCCGTAAGCAGTTTGTTGAGCATGGGATCTGTCTTCTGAAGGGTTTTGGCATAATCCCCGAGTCCAAAGATGGTGATATGTCCTACTCCAGCCATGATTCCACCAAAAGCGCCTATTGTTGAGAATATCCATCCGACCCATATGGCCCAGAGTACGGCAATGAGATACGACGGTTGTGGGGCACCCGGTATCCCCGCCACCCCCTGGGAGGCTTTTCCTCCCCTCCGGTCTAGTCCGGTGCCGACCGGTGTCTCTGCAATAGCCACGGCCAGCTTTCCGGATAATTTCCGTGAGGAATCCCTGATAACGATCTTTTCCGTATTCTGCCTGTTGACCACGGGTGCTCGCTCCGCCACGTTCTTCTCCGTCACCGCAGCGGTGCATATGAGCGTAACCAGGCCGGCAATGAGCACTAAGAGGACCCTTTTCATCGCTACTCTCCCTATTCTCGTTGATTCGCACCCAGCCCTGGTTGAGGAAGAAGAGCCTTATCCCCACCCTACTATATACCAGGTAGTGATTATCGCGAGCAGACTCAGACCAAACCAGAAAGCAGCGAGGGAGATCATGTCCCCTCGCTGCTCATATATCTGCCAGTATTGCCTCCCCATATGCCTGATGACGTACCCCTCTGCTCCCAGCTCCCAGATCGCTTCATGCCCGATCAGTGCAGCCATCCCCCGCCAGAGGAGTGATCCTCCGATCTCTGCTCGCCACCAGAGCATTCCCAGATAGATTGCAGCCAGCAGGAAGGCCCAGGGAACGGTCTGCAGATGCCCTAACTCATGCCAGTAGCTGAGTTTCCGTTTCTCTGCCGGGGGTAAACCACGTCGCAGGAAGAGATTGATCAACGGCGGGTGGGGAATCGGGAGGAAGCCGAGCCGTACCCAGTGCCAGTAATCTCCCTCGATCACCACTTCGGCAGAGAGGCCATACCAGGTTCGCAGGTGCTGGGCGGTACGATCCGGAGGATTCGGCTTACGTAACCCCTGTCTGGGACGTTGAATGCTCACAACCAGGAAGCTCCACAGTGAGCAGAGGTTTTCTCTTAACAAGAAAGGCAGATTCTTCATGAAGCTTTCCTTATTACACGATTACCACCGATTTTTGCAAAATCGATACCAGGATCAGGATCAAAGAAGGATATAAAAGATGCTCATAAAAACATCAACGTATTGTTAGATACTGCTTACTCTAACCCCAGGCTGGAGAGAACCGGTATCCCTAACCGAAAACAGATGCCAAGCCCTCCTACTCTTGACCAATGGGGCAAAATAGTATATTCTTGGGAACAAGAGCATTGAGATAAGAGGGAGCAATGCCTTTACCGGAGGAAGCGATGCCCTTTACGGTGGAAGATTTTCGAGATCTTCTTCGTATCTTGGAAGAGCATCCAGAATGGCGAACTGAACTGAGGCGATGGGTGCTGAGTGAAGAGCTCTTGAGGCTCCCACTGATGGTTCAGGAACTGGTGGAGATCCAGCGTCGCTCTGAGCAACGGCTAGCTCGAACTGAGGAACAAATAGGCCGGATCGCCCAGGCGCAGGAAGCCCTGACCCGCCGCATGGACACCCTGGCCCACCGCATGGATGCCCTGGCCCAGGCCCAGGAAACCCTGACCCGCCGCATGGACACCCTGGCCCACCGCATGGATGCCCTGGCCCAGGCCCAGGAAACCCTGACCCGGCGGGTAGATACCCTTG
>RFHZ01000771.1 GCA_003696125.1 Nitrospinota bacterium | reverse complement strand
CGATGTGGGTGTACACATTATAGGGGAGGGTAATGCCTCGCACTTCGGGGCGAAAGAGGGGCTTCCCTTCGATCAGACGACGCGGAATCACCCCTGCCTGCAGGATCTCTGCCTCATGGTAGATATCGTGCAAGAAGGCATTGAGAGCCGTAACCCGCTGGATCAACCCGGCTTCGATCTGCGCCCACTCTGAAGCCGGGATGACGCGGGGAAAGAGGTCAAAGGGGAAGATCCGTTCCACCCCGGTCTCGTCACCGTACACGGTGAAGGTGATGCCCTGATAGCGAAAGGTCAACTCGGCCAGGGCACGACGCCTGTTGAACTCGGAAGGGGTATAGGAGGTGAACCGCTCTACGATGGTCCGATAGTGAGGGCGGGGGATGCCGTTGGGGGCAAAGACTTCGTCATAGCAGGAGGTGAAATCGTACTGCTCGAAGAAGAGGGACGCCATCTAGATCCCCTCCCGTACCTCTTTGACATCGAGGATGTCGCGCAATCCGTCACCCACGAAGTTGATGCTCAGCACCGTGATCATGATGGCGAGTCCCGGGAAGATCCCCAGCCACCAGGCCAGGGTAAAGAAGCCGCGGGCACCGCTGAGGATCAGACCCCAGGTAGGGGTGGTGATCTTGACCCCCAGGCCCAGGAAGGAGAGGGTCGATTCGGCCAGGATGGCGTACGAAACGCTGACCGTGCCCTGCACAATGATCGGGGCCAGGCTGTTGGGGAGGATCTGGCGGATCAGGATGCGGGCATCCGAGGCCCCCAGGGCCCGGGCAGCCGTCACAAAATCCTCTTCCCGGATGGCCAGGACCACCCCCCGGATGATACGGGCAAAGTCGTCGATATAGGCGAGAGAGATGGCGATGATCACATTGCCCAGCCCTGGACCAAAGATGGCCATCAGGCCTACGGCGATGATCAGGCCCGGGAAGGCCCACTGGAGATCGATGTAGCGCATGATCAACAGATCGATCCAGCCCCCGTAATACCCGGAGAGGAGTCCCAGGGGGATACCGATGAGCATGGCCAAGGCCACGGCCGAGATCCCTACGGTCAGGGAGACCCGGGCTCCGGCGATCAGGCGGCTCAACAGATCACGGCCGAACTCGTCGGTACCGAGTAGATGGTCTGGTGAAGGGGGCTGGAGGATATCGAAGTCTTGCGCCTCCGGATCGTACGGGGCGATAAAAGGTGCAAAGAGGGCCATGCACACCTCGATGCTCAGTATCAGCAGTCCCAGAGCAACCTTCTTATCCCGCCAGAGGTGGGTAAAAACCCGTTTCCAGATCCCCGGTATTCCTTCAGCCATGGTAAATCCCTTGTTTAGTGTTTTCCCTTACTCCTCATAACGGATCTTCGGGTTGATATAGGTATAGAGGATATCGACAAAGAGGTTGGCGAAGACAAAGATCATGGAGATGACCAGGATGGCTCCCTGGACCACCGGGAAATCCCGATTGATGATCCCCCGCACCAGCAGTCGCCCCAGTCCTTTGATGGCAAAGACGTCCTCGATGACCACGGTACCGGAGAGGAGGAGGGCAAAGGCGATACCGATCACGGTAATCACCGGAATCAGCGCATTCCGCAGCGCGTGCTTCAGGATCACGACCCACTCGCGGAGCCCCTTGGCCCGGGCGGTACTGATATAGGCCTCATTGAGTACCTCGAGCATGGCTGAGCGGGTCATGCGCATGATGATGGCGGCAAACTGGGTCCCGATGGCTAAAGAGGGGAGAAAGATGTGCTGGAGCCAGGGGAGGATCCCCTCAGAGAGGGGGGTGTATCCCAGGGCGGGAAACCAGCCCAATTCTACGGAAAAGACGAGGATGAGGATGATCCCCAGCCAGAAGTTCGGCATGCTGAGGCCGAGAAAGGCCAGAAGGGTCCCGGTATGGTCGGCCAGGGTGTACTTCTTCACCGCCGAGATGATGCCGGCCGGAATGGCCAGGACCAGACCGATCAGGAGGCCGAAGATGGCGATGGAAAAGGACCGGGGAATGCTTTCCAGCAGGAGGATGGTGACCCGCTGGCCGGTGATGATGGAATGTCCCAGGTCTCCAACCAAAAGGTTACGAAACCAGAAGAGGTACTGTACCGGGAGCGGTTTGTCCAGTCCGAGGTTGGCCCGGAGCTGGGCTACCGCCTCTGGGGTAGCTTCCGCTCCCAGCATCACACTGATCGGATCCCCCGGGATCGCCCGCAGGATCACAAAGACGAGTGTGGCCACCGCCCACATGACCACCAGCGCATAGAAGATCCGCTTCGCCAGATATTTGCGCATGTGAGCCTCTTATCCCAGGGTGATCTGGCTGAAATCCCAGGTCGGAGTAGGTGACATGCGGAAGTTCTTCACCTCACTGCGCATGGCGACAAATTCGATCAGGTGGTGGGTAAAGGCCAGCGGTGCGTCGGCCATGACCAGATCTTCGGCAAGATGCACCAGAGCGATCCGTCTTTGCGTGTTCCCCTCTCGGAACTGCTCTTCGATGATCACATCGACGGTCGGGTTGCTGTACCCGAAGTAGTTGAACTTGGCTTTGGTGATGAAGAAGTCTCTGAGGGAGTCGTTGGGATCCACATCGGCTCCACTCCCGGCCAGATAGGTTTCGTAGTCTCCTTGCCGACCTCGCTGGAAGTAGACAGAAGGATCGGCCTGTTCGATCTCGAACTCGATCGGCAATACCTGTTCGATCAGGGGCTTGAGCACCTGCGCTCCTCGCAGGTTCCCTCGCACGATCGAGGTGAGGAGCTTGAGCTTCATCTTCCCCACTTTGGCCTCTTCCCACAGGCGGATGGCCGTATCCGGGTCATATTTCTGGGCGCTGATCTCTCGCTTATTCTCCCGGAAATAGAGCTTCTGAGCCGCTGGAATCGGTCCCACATCCGGAAGCACCCGCCCGAAATAGCCTCGTTTGGCCAGTTCGTCCCGGTTGATCGCCTTGGCGATGGCCAGACGCACCCGGACATCTTTAAAAGCTTCGACCCGGTTCTGGTTCAGTTCGAGCGACTGGAAACCGGGGTCTGGCCCTTCCATGATGACGATATTCGGATCAGCGCGCAAGACATCGAGGAACTGGGAAGGGGGACGGTTGTGGAATTGAATATCCCCGGTGCGCAGGGCTGAGACCGCCGTTTCAGGCTCTGGTACAGGGATGATGGTGATGCGCTTTACCTTGGGGATCCCTGGCCGGAAATAGTCGTCGAATCGTTCCAGGACCAGCTTGCTACCGACCTTATGCTCCACCACCCGGAAGGGACCGGTGCCGACCGGGGTTACGTTGTACTGCTTATCCCCCATCTTCTCCAGGGCGGTTCGACTCACAATGGCCATGGCCCGACCGGGAAAGCGGGAGAGGGTAGCCATCAGGAAAGCAGCAGAAGGGGACTTGAGCTTGAAGCGCACCTCATATTTACCCAGTTTTTCTACCTTTTCGATTTCGGCCAGGCGTCGGCGGTGAATCGATCCGACCTTCGGGTTGTTTGTGCGGTTGTACGTAAAGAGCACATCATCGGCCGTGAAGTCGGAGCCGTCGTGGAACTTTACCCCTTCCCGGAGCTTAAAGACCCATTCTCGACCATCCTTGGAGACCTCCCAGCTCTCGGCCAGGTCGGGTTGAGGGACCAGGTTATGGTCGGCATAGACCAACCCGCTGAAGATATTGGTGGCAATCTGCATCTGTTCTGTCGTATTGATAAAGGCGGGATCGAGACGTTCGATCTGATCCAGGTTCCACCCAGCGATCAGTTCATTACTCCCCCGTCGTTGTGCAAAGGCGGTGCGGGTTCCGAGTCCCAGGGCCCGGGTCATCCCCACCGTGCCGGTGGCCGCCATCAGCTTGAGCATGGTCCGTCTATCTAGCCGGTTCATCTTCTCTTTTGCTCTCATACTTTTCTTCCCTCCCTTCTCCTTTAAGCCTACCTTTGGGGGCTTCTCCCCTCTGGGGAAAGCCTTCTGCACCTTTCAGGCAAAGTTTGCACAGCTCGCTTTCTCTTTCGCTACCAGGAGCTAACGCCCTCGGGGAAAGGGACAGCGAAAAAATTGCCCACCTGCTCCTCTTCGGCGTTGTCTAAGCTTTTAGCAAAGAGTCCCTCCCCTTGTCAAGGTTTTTCGGTTGACATTGGGGAAGAGGGGAGGTATGAAGAGGAAATGCACAAAGGGAAAAAGGAGGTGTGATGTCAATCTTCACCTTAGACGAGGCCCGGGCGGCTATACTTGGCGCCGTGCATCCGCTTGCCCCAGAGCCGGTTCCTCTGCCAGAGGCCGAGGGGAGGATACTGGGACAGGTGGTACGGGCTCCCCTCTCCCTGCCCCCTTTTGCCCAGTCAGCCATGGATGGGTATGCGGTGCGGGCTGAGGATACGCAGGGAGGAGGGGAGATCAGGTTGCGTGTCATAGGGAGGATCGCGGCCGGCCAGGCCCCCAGAGTGAAACTGGCTCCAGGCACGGCGGTGCGTATCATGACCGGTGCCCCCTTGCCTGAGGGGGGTACCGCGGTGGTAAAGCAGGAAGAGACCCGGTGCAGAGGGGAGTATGTCGTTTTCCACAGGCGGCTGCGGCCTGGAGAAAATATCATTCCCCGGGGGAAGGACGTGCAGGAGGGGGAGAGGCTGCTGGAAGCCGGTACCCTCATTACTCCCTCTGTCCTGGGACTCCTGGCTTCTCTGGGACTCACTCCGGTCACGGTTGTCCGCAAGCCTCGAGTTGCCATCCTGGCCCTCGGGGATGAGCTGTGTGAGGTTCACGAAGCGCTCAAGCCGGGTCAGATCTGGGTAAGCAATCTGTACAGCATCGTGGCCCAGATTCGCCGTTATGGGGGGATTCCGCTGAACCTGGGAATCAGCCGGGATCGTCTGGCAGAGATTCGCGCCAAGCTTGCTACCGTTCCTGCAGCCGATGTCTATATTACCATTGGGGGATCACAACGGGGAGACTTTGATCTGGTCGATGATCTGTTGCTGGCAGAAAAAGGAGAGATCGTTTTTCGTGAGCTAGCCGTGAATTACAGCCGGTCTTTGATCTTTGGTTGGCTGAAAGGAAAGCCGTTTTTTGGCCTTCCCGGCTCTCCTATCGCTGCCCGGGTCTCCTTTGAGCTCTTTGTCCGACCGGCACTCTGGAAGCTGGCTGGTCGCACTTCCTGGCTAGGAGAACAGGTGTGGGCAGAATTGGCACTTCCGATTCCGGCTTCCCCTCGGCGGGTGGTGGCTCCGGTACGCTTATCGTATCGGGAGCGGCAGTGGAGAGCTCTTCCCCTTGATCGGGAACGCCCGCCTTCTGCTCCTCCTCTCTTCCTCGCCAATGGAGCCATCTATCCTCTGCCTGAGCGAGACCTGCAGGCTGGAGAGAACCTGCTGGCAGAGCGGTGGGAAGATCCTGCTTCCCCCTGAGGGTCCTCTGTCCATTTTTTTGACACCGCCAGGGGAAAAATTGACTGTCATCGATGGCTGTAATAGTTAAAGACCTTATAGTCCTCTACCAACTGTTTCCAGGCGCTATCGGCGAATTCATAGCCACTTTCTTTCATTTCTTTCAGCGAGAGTTCGAGGAGCTTTCCGGTTTCCGTCTGGGCAACGAGCAGGACAGGCCAGTCTCTATACACCGCCAGAATCTTCACAATCTTCATGATCGTCTCCTCATTACCAGGATCCAATGTATCGTCAGCCACACTTGATGTAAGCAAAATTGATGCCAATGATAGCCCTTTGGGTCCCAGTCCCACTCTTATGCCTACCCCAAAGGCATGGTTGACTTCGATCATCTATATTCTACTCCAAAAAACGGTTTTGAGCAAGCTTTTGTTCCATAGGGGACCCTGTTTTCGTTGTCTTGTGAGGAGGGGAGTGCTGCAGGAGGGTGGGGTGAGGAGAGGAGGGGGAAGGCTAACCGCCTCCTTCCCCCTCCTGGTGAGAGAGGGCAATTCCCTCTGGCTAATCAAAGGCGCGAATGCCTAAGGTGTGATAGCCGATGATGAGTTTCTGGATTTGGGAGGTCCCTTCGTACAGGGTGCCGACACGAGCGTCGCGGAAGTAGCGTTCTACCGGAAACTCGTTGGAGTACCCATATCCTCCATGGATCTGGATGGCATCGTTGGCGATACGCACGGCAGCTTCCGTGGCAAAGTATTTGGCGATCGAGGTTTCTCGGGTGCTCCGGATACCCTTGTTCTTCAGGTACCCTGCCCGCCAGACCAGAAAGCGGGCCGCTTCGGTATCGACGACCATACGGGCGATCAGGTCCTGCACCAGCTGGAAGCTCCCGATCGGCTTCCCAAATTGATGCCGCTCCTTGGCATACCGCACGCAGGCATCGATACAGGCCTGACAGATCCCCACACAGCCGGCAGCCACACTGTAGCGGCCGTTGTCGAGTGCCGACATGGCGATCTTAAAACCCTCTCCTACCGAACCGAGGAGATTTTCATGGGGCACCCTGACCTCATCCAGGAAGAGCTGGGCGGTGTTAGAAGCCCGCAACCCCATCTTCCCATGGATATCCTGGGTGGAGAATCCCGGGGTCTTCGTATCGACCAGGAAGGCGGCTAACCCCTTATGGCCTTTGCTCTTGTCGGTCTGCGCAAAGATAATGGCAAGGTCGGCTACTCCCCCGTTGGAGATCCACATCT
>RFHZ01000770.1 GCA_003696125.1 Nitrospinota bacterium | reverse complement strand
GATCCCCGGTCCCACCATCGATCGTCTGGCGGAAAAGGCGCGCACCTACGGCATCTATCTGCACTGCGGCAGCATCCCGGAGAAAGGGGAAACGCCGGATAAGGTGTACAACACCAATGTCCTGCTCAATCCCCAGGGAGAAATCATCGCCAAGTACCGCAAGATTCATCTCTTCGATATCGCCATCGAAGGACAGCCAGCCTACCAGGAGTCGGCCACCATCCAGGCCGGGGATAAGGTGGTTGTCGTGGAGACCGATTTCGCTCCCATTGGACTCTCCGTCTGTTACGATCTCCGTTTCCCCGAACTGTACCGGCGCCTGGCCGTGCAGGGGGCCAAGATCATCTTCATCCCGGCCGCCTTTACCCTCTATACCGGTAAAGATCACTGGGAAGTGCTGATTCGGGCTCGCGCCATCGAAAACCAGGCTTATGTCATCGCCCCGGCCCAGGTCGGCACCCATGCCGGTGGCAAGCGAGCCTGCTACGGCAAGAGCATGATCGTGGATCCCTGGGGCATCGTCCTGGCCAAAGCACCGGACAAGGAAGGGGTCATCGTCGCCGACCTCGACTTCGAGTACCAGGAGAAGCTACGCAAGGAACTCCCCTCCCTGGCCAATCGTGCCGCCCACCTCTTCCCCTGCTGAGCAGGGAAGCATCGATAGCGGTCGGCAGGAGGGGACCCTGCTGACCGCCCTTCAGGAGCGGTTCTCCATCTGCCGTACCAGCTCCTCTGCCCCGCTGATTTGGGCCAGGGGAATCCCCTGGCGCAGCTTCTCCCGAACCGGTCCCTCCTGTTCCTGTTTGGCCTTAGCCACCGGCAAGAGGGTAGCCGCCTGCTCCGGTGGAATGACCACGATCCCGTTATCATCGGCCACAATCAGGTCCCCCGGCATCACGGTCACCCCTCCGCACTGAACCGGGGTGTTGATCTCACCGTCGATCCCCAGCAGTTTGGTGGTCAGGGCAGAAACGGTACGGGCATAGACCGGAAATCGCATCTCCTCGATCTCCAAGACATCGGTCACGGCACCGTCGATGATCGCCCCGGCTACTCCCCGCATCTTGGCTCCCAGGGTGACCATCTCTCCCCAGCAGGCGTGACGCGTATCTCCACAACGATCCACCACGATAACATCCCCTGGCTCGGCGATATCGAGTACCTTATGGCAGAGGGTAGAGTCGAGAGCAGGGATCTTCAGCGTGACCGCCGGTCCCACCACCCTGACCCGTCGGTAGAGGGGGCGAATGGCCGGGTCCATGAATCCGTAATGCCACAGATGGCCTATGGTGGCAGGGTCGATATGCCGAAATTCCTCCACCAGTGTGGCCTCGATGCGGGTGACTCGAGGGTTGATGATCATGTCCTCCTCCTTTCTGCAACGGGTCTACGTTTTACCTTCCAGCAACGCCATAAGGTGCCTGGCTATCCGCTCGATGGCCCTCTCCATCTGCTCGACCGGGCAACGCAGGTCAAGGGCCAGGACATGGAGACGCCTTCCCCGCACCTCGAGTACCCCTTCCTGGCCTCCCCTCTCCCCTTGCGGATAGATCAGCACCCCTTCCCGGCAGCCGAGGGCCAGGCAGTAACCGAGAACCTGGTAGAAGTCCCCTGTCTGCTCACCCGGTGTGGTCAGCCGCTTGTATTTGGTATCGACCACCAGGCAACGCCTCTTGCCTTGCAAGAGGAGATCGACCCGGATAGGAACCTTCTGGTCCTTATCCAAAAAAGCCTGTTGCTGTCGTGTCACGGTGCAGCCACCTCCGTGCAGCCGTGCCATCAGCCGTTGCGTCACAAAGGTCTCAAACAGCCAGGGCATATTGATCAGGAAAGCGTAAAAGGGTTCGCTACCGGGTCTCAGGGTAAGGGTAAGATGGCGGAGAATCAGGCTGGCCAAATTCAAAGCCATCCGGTAACGGTCATTGAGAGCCGTGTACGTGATCTCCTCGATGGTGTCAGGGGCAACTTCGACCAGAGAGACAGGTGGGAAGGAAGCCAGAAGGTGGTGTATGGTCCGCCGGAGGGGGAGGGAGAAGCGGGATCGATGCTGCAGGAGGAACAGGGTCCATTTCAAGGCACGATTCTCCACGATGTCTGCCGTGTGCTCGGTAAAGCGGCAATAGGGACGATGATGCAGGGCCGGCTGTCGTTGCATCTCGGCAAACAGGAGCTTTTCTCTGATCAGCGGGATCGCCTCCTCCTGAGGTACATAGCCGGTCTGTATCCCTCCCTGCACTATCCTTTGCGTCTCCACGAGAAAGAGGTGCACGAGGAGCTCAAACCAGTCTTCACTCTGCTCATAAAAGCTCTGTTCCGGTTGAAACGGGATGGTAGAGACGGCGGAGAGGAGATAGAAGAGGTTTCTCAGCGGCATCTTGGGTTTGATAACGACCAGACCACCGGGTAGGAGGAGGGAGCCGACATAGGGACCGGCCTGCAGGTAGAAGGAGCCGGGAGAGGGAGAGGGGAGAAGGGAGAGCTTTGAGCCGAGCGATTCCTGCAACCAGGTGACCTCCTGTGGCAAAAGGGGTAACGGTTCCCTGCTGCACTCGTACTCGACCAGCTCGACCGTAGGCCGGAGCGGAGGGGTTCGTCGTGGTGTCATGCGAACTCTTCCCACAGCTCGCGTACGATACGCTCGGCTCGCGAGGGCTCTGTAAAGAAATACTCCTCCAGGATCGGCTGGATGGTGTAGCGGAGAAGGCGGCGCAGGCCTTCGCGGCTGAGGTCGGGCTGCATGAAGTAGCTGTGGCCGAGAAGGGCATTCTCCTCGACCCCTTCGGCTCGCAGGCGCTCGTTCAGGCGATCCAACACCCCGGGATCCCACTCTGCCGGATACCCCTGAGCAGCCATCCAGCGCCGCAACACCCCTGAATCGGGACGGAAGCGGATGAAGTGAAAGCGGCGGCGCAGGGCATGATCCACCAGGGCGATGGAGCGATCAGCCGTGTTCATGGTGCCGATCAGGTAGAGATTGGAGGGGACGGAAAATTGCTCTCCCGAGTAGGGGAGTTCCACCCTCTTTTCCCGGTACTCGAGCAGGTAGAGGAGCTCGCCGAAGATGCGCGAGAGATTGCCACGGTTGATCTCGTCGATGATCAGGAGATAACGCTCCCTTTTTCCCCGCGCCTCCTCACACCACCGCTTGAAGATTCCGGCCTTGACCACATAGCGTATCCCCCCTTCTGCTCCCACCTCGGGTCGAATCCCTTCCATGAACTCCTCATAGGTATAGGAGGGATGAAACTGTATGAGCCGTACCCGCCGGGGAGAGCCGGTGAAATAGCGGGCAAAGGCCTCCGCCACCACCGTCTTCCCGGTACCGGGTGGGCCATAGAAGATGACCTGCCGCTTCTCCTGGAGGAGTTGCTCGATCTCCAGGATCGTCTCCGTCTCGAGAAATACCTGCTGCTGCAGTCTCTGGAGAGCGATATCCTCCTCTGCCACCCGGGAAACCGGCACCGGTTCCTCAGGAGCCTCCGGGTACAGAGCCGGCTCTTCGGTGAGCGGAAACGCGCCGGTTCCGATCCTGCGCAGCAGATCGTCGAGCAGGAAGAGATCCAGGTGTTCGTTGAGAGAGCAGAGCGCCTCCTTGGCCCGCATGAGCTGTTGATAGATCTCACCCGGGGACTCCCCGGCCTGCCAGTACTGCATCCCCAGGCGTTTTATCCCGGCTTCGATGTGGCGATCCCACAGGGAATAGCGATCCGGGTAGAGGGCTTGCAGCAACGGAATAAAGAAGGCTCGTTTCAGTCCGGCTATCGCGTATCGGCTCCCCGGGACCAGGAGACGGTTGAGCATGGTCACCAGATCATCCGAGGTGGTAAGGAGATAGAGTAATCCTTCCCGTAACCGGCCTATCTCCTTCCTCATCACCTTCTCGTAGCGCCGATTCCCTCCTGTGGTGCGATAATAGGTGCGGAGG
>RFHZ01000769.1 GCA_003696125.1 Nitrospinota bacterium | reverse complement strand
CTCCCGAGCAGGGTGATCGCTGCCGGGAGCGGAAAAAAAGGGAAGAGGGCTACCGTGCTCTCCACAACGGCCTGGGAACCCTGGGGACCACTCGCCACCGCGGTGAGGGTGACCTTCCCATTGTTATCGATCGGATTGGAAGCTCCTTCCAGAAGGTCGTTGGTCAGGTACACGGTATAGGTCCCTGCTCCCAAGGGGGTTGGACCCAGCAGGGGAACATCGTCGGTCCCTTCCTCATAGCCGTCGAGGAGTCCGTTGCTCCCTGTGAGCGCGGTCAGCTCATCGGTAAAGGATTGAGGGTTGGTACTGCCGGCATTCAGGACCCGCAAGGCCTCTCTGCCATGCTCTGCCCCGGCTTCCCCCAGATAAAACACCTCCCAGCCCAATCGATAGTTCCCGCTGATGTGCAGATCGATGGAGGTCGTGGTTATGGCCGTTATCCCCAGCAGGGTCAGGACCGCCATCACCAGGAGGGCATGGATGAGCACAGAGCCGGCCACCGCTTCTGATCGACCCGTAAACATATCAGGCAGGAGAGTTGGCACCGGACACCTCCACACTATTTGAGATTGGGGAGTCGAACCCGGGTGGAAAGGGTCTTGGTCCGATAGCCCCCGTTAGCGGCATAGGCAGGATCAGGATGGGCGGTGCGGGCCGTTAAACGAATCTGCACCATGCTCACCTGGCCCGGGTCTGCAGGGGCCGTCGTTGTGCTGCCATCGCGCAGGGTGTACACGAAGTCGAGACTCTGTATGTTCTCCACCACCGGCTGGTTGCTCCCCCCCGTGTTTCTCCCCAGGTCCAGGTCCCCATCCTTTCCGGAATCGTAGAGCAGGTACATCACATCTTCGTTGGGGTCATCGGTGTCCCCATCCCCGTTGCGATCTGCGGTGAAACGGATGGCATGAGGAGCAGCGGTCAACAATCCTGCCCCTGCCGTCTCCGTCGGATCATACCCGGCCAGCCGGACCTCTCGGGCCAGGATATCGATCCCGATGCGGAGGTTTTGCTGCATGACAGCGATCTCTTCGCGGAGGGCATAGGCGTGCTGTTGACCGAGGAAGAAGTGATAGAGGCCGGCCAGGAGCAGAACCCCGATGGCCAGCGTGATCAACAACTCGATCAGCGTCACCCCTGCTCCCCTCCCCTCTTTCCCCTCTGCCGGGAACAAAGAGGGGAAGGGAGGAGAAATCCTGTCATCAGAGTGAAGGGTATACATACCTATCGACTGATCATGGTCTGCAGCGAAGCTTCCCGCGTCTTTCCCCCTTTTCCATGCCAGGAGACCGTGACCTTTACGGTTTTGACGTTGGGTATCGGGCTGTCTGTGGTGATGGTTACGGTGCGCCGAAACTGCGGGTACCCGGGGATCGTGTGGTAATCCTCGGTCGGATAATTGGCCGCCGTAGCCTGCGCATAACCACCATTTTTGATCTCCTCTATCCGGTCCTGGGCCAGGGTGATGGCCGTGGTCACGGCATGGCTGGAGGAGAGCCCTGTGCTCACGGCGATCGTCAGCGCAGAGAGCCCAAGGAAGACAACGGCCAGCATCATCAGGGCGATGAGCACCTCGATCAGGGTGAACCCCTGGCCGGTGAATTCCTGGGGAGAGCAACTGCTGCGAAGCATCGTCTTTCTCACTCGATCTTGATCCGGCCGGCAAAGGAGACCTTGATCTTCTTTATGCCTCCCTGAGCCCCGTGCAGGGTCACCGTAGTCCCTCCCGGAGCGGTACCAATCGGCTGAAAAATCGGTTGCCTCGTAACCTGGACCAGATCAACACCTGCGGGAAGGGTCTTGGGATCTCCCACGGTTTTCCATTGACCTGCCACCCTCTTCTCCATCTGATAGGTCTCGGTCTGGGGATCAAAACGGACCCGAAACGCGGTGTTCTGGGTGATCGCTTTGATACGGGCTGTCTGGAGATCAGCCGCAATCTCACGGGCGGTCGAATGCATCCTGGTCATGAAGAGCCAGTGGGTAAAATTGGGGAGGGCCAGCAGGGCCATAAGGGCAAGGATCATTCCCACGATCAGCAGTTCAATCAGGGTGAAGGCTCTCTCCCCCATCAGAGCGTTCACCTCCTTCCCAGTGCAGAGCAGGGATAAGGGTGGGGCGTTTCTTAAAGCGACTCCTCTTTCCCTGACTCCACCGATTGCCTTTGTCCTGCGGTGGTTATGGCGGCGCAGGCTTCCGCATAATAGTCGGTGTCGATCTCAAAGCCGACAAAATCGACCCCCAGTTCCACACAGGCGACAGCGGCATGTCCTATGCCCAGGAAAGGGTCCAGGACCAGGCGAGTGCGGTCCAATCCGTGCAATAAGATGCACATCTTGGCGAGTTTTACAGGAAAGGTGGCCGGGTGAGGGCGCTCACTCTCCCGGTTCTTAATGGTTTTATAGGGGACAAACCACGTGTTTCCCCGGCACCGTTTCCCCTCCTTCCCCCTTTCCCAGCGGGTAACATTCGACTTGTCCTGGTACTCCACGCCGATGGCCAGCCGATGCAGCTCAACATCCCCTCCTTTGGTCAGGTGGAACACGTACTCGTGGCAATCGTTCAGGAAGCGGGAGCTGTTAATCGGTTTATAGTGACCGATGGCCACATCCTGCGTGATCCCGGGATAGTCTCCCACATCCTCCTTCTGGATGGCGATCGATTTGATCCAGTGGATGACGTTCTGCAGGCAGAAGTGTTTTCGCATCTCCAGCGCCACCTCAAAAGGCACCCAGGGATCGAGGGGTTTGGCTCCGATGTTGAGAAAGAGGGACCCCTTCTCACTGAGCACCTCTTTGAGAACCCGGGCCCATTTTCCTAACCAGGCGAGGTATTCCTGTCTGGGAATGGTATCGTCATACCGGCGATATTTGATCCCGAGATTGTAGGGAGGGGAGGTGACAACGACATCGACAGACCCTTTTTCCAGCCACCTCTGCATGCCGTGGATACAGTCCAGGTTATAGAGCGTGAAGCGGTGTCCGTTTAAGTGATAAGAGAACAGGGTTTCGGATCGTTTCATCGACCCCATCGCTGGTCCTGGTTTCCCCTCCTCCCCCTTCCCCACCTGGCCCGCAGGGATTTCCACCACCAGGTGGAGCGAGCGCCTGGTCGAACCGTCTCTCCTCCGTATGGTGTCCTCTACTATAAAATGACCTCCTGGGGAAGTCAAGATCTTTCAAGGTCCGGATATCGGCCGCGCATAGATCCGCACCGGGGAAGCCCTGTTCTCCTGGAGAGAGGGGGGAGGGTTTATAGCTGGACGGTTCCCCTCCCGTAGAGTCGAGTCATGCGGGCCAGTCGTTCCGATATCTCTGGGGTGAGCTGTTCTGCCCTCACCCGCCATTCCCAGTTCCCGGTGCTGGTGGCCGGCCGATTCATCCGCGCCTCTGCCCCCAAGCCCAGGATGTCCTGGAGCGGGAAGATCACCAGGCTGGCCACCGACATCATGGCCAGCCGGACCAGTTCCCAGTGAACCTGGGAAGCCGGCACCTCGCGGCCCAGATAGGCAGAGAGACGCGCGCGATCCTCAGGAGAGGCTTCCTCCTGCCACCATCCCTGCACCGTGTTGTTGTCGTGCGTGCCGGTGTAGACGACACAGTGGGGGATGTGGTTGTGGGGAATATAGGGGTTGGTGGGGAGGTCAGGACCGAAGGCGAAGAGGAGGACCTTCATCCCCGGAAAATGGAAGCGTTGCATGACCTCGCGCACCTCGGGGGTGATCAGACCCAGGTCCTCGGCAATGAGGGGGAGACAGGGAAAGCGGGTGAAGAGAGTCGAGAAGAAGTCGATACTGGGTACAGGTATCCATTGTCCCCTGATCGCCGTGCTCTCCCCGGCCGGGACTTCCCAGTAAGCGACAAAGCCACGGAAGTGATCGAGGCGTACCAGGTCAAAGAGCTGGAGGTTATGCCTGATCCGCTCTACCCACCAGGCGTAGCGGGTGCGTTTGAGCTCCTCCCAGTCGTAGACCGGATTCCCCCAGAGCTGGCCGCTGGCGCTGAAATAGTCGGGAGGCACGCCAGCGACGTAGCGGGGTTGCTTGTGTTCATCGAGCTTGAAGAGTTCTGGATGTGACCAGACATCGGCGCTGTCGTAGTTCACATAGATCGGAATATCCCCGATGAGCTGGATCCCCTTGCGGTGGCAGTAGTCTTTGAGAGCCGACCACTGGGTAAAGAAGAGGTACTGGAAGAACTTCTCCTGCTCGATCTGCTCATCAAACCGCTGCCGGAAGCGCTGCAGGGCCTCTTCTTCCCGCTCCCGGATCGCGGGGGGCCACTGCGACCAGACTGTCCCCTGAAAGTGGGCCTTGAGCACGCGGAAGAGGGCATAGTCCTCCAGCCAGAAGGCCTGTTCCCGGCAGAAGCGGGTAAAGTCGGCTTCCTGCCTGCGATTACGCCTGTACGCGGCATAGACGAGGCCAAGGACCTGCTCCTTGTACGCCGTGACCGCCTGGTAATCGACCCTCCCGGCGGGAAAGGGAGGGGGAGGGCTTACCGTCACCCCTTCCAGCCATCCTTCCTGCTGGAGCTTCTCCAGGCTGATGAACAGGGGATTGCCGGCAAAGGCAGAGTCGCTGCTGTACGGGGAGTTGCCATAGGCCGGGCTTGTCGGATGCAAGGGGAGGACCTGCCAGAAGCTCTGCTGCGCCGCGGCCAGGAAATCGGCAAAGCGATAGGCCCAGGGACCGAAATCCCCGATCCCATGGGGCGAGGGTAAGGAGGTTATATGCAGCAGTATCCCGCTTCCTCTGCGCTTCATCCTCTCTCCTTATTCACCAGCAGGGCGACCGGAAAGTGTTGCAGGATTTCTCCCACCAGCAGAGATGCCCCGCGTATCGGTTGGGTAGAAAAGGCCTCTTGCCATAGCGTCGGAGCCCCGGCCGGAAGACGCAGGTGGGTGTCCCCCCAGACCGGAATCCCGAGAGGAAGGGTTCCCAGCGGGATCAGGCTGGTCAGAAAGCGGGGTGCCACGCTGATGGCCCATTCCTCTTGCCAGTGGCGGGCAAAGGCGATGATGTGTTCTCTCCATCTTCCTTCCACCTCTACAGGGATATACGCTCCCCGGGCAAAGAGCGCTGGTCGGGATTGCCGCACCTCTAAACCCTTGCCGATGAGAAACAGCTTGATCCGGCCATCCTCTCTGGTCTGCAGCAACTCTGCCAGGAGGCCTCGCCTCTGGTCCGGTCCTTTCCCTTTGATCTCCTGTAAGACCGCTTTTCGACGGTCAAAATCGACCGGACGGCGGTTATCCGGATCGACCAGGTTCAGATCCCAGAACTCTGTTCCCTGATAGAAATCGGGAACCCCGGGTGCGGTCAGCTTGAGCAGGGTCTGGGACAGCCCGTTCCAGATCCCGTAAAAGGCGATCTGCCGGTGAAAGGAGAGCAGGGCTGGCCAGAAGCGGTTGCGTGGAGAGGGGGAGAGGATGGCATCGATAAAGGCAAGGAAGGCCTCTTCATAGGCGGTATCCGGCTTGAGCCAGGCCGTGTACACCTTGGCCTCCCGTACCGCTTTGACGATATAGGCCTTGAGTCGTTCCTGAAAGGAGGGGTACTCCTCTGCCCGAAAGGGGAGGGCTCCCAGGAGGGTCTGGTAGAGGAAGTACTCGTCATTGCGGTCCGGGACCGGCCGGCCCCGCACCATCCGCTTCTTCCGGCGGTTGAGGCGACTCCACAGCCGGAGCTGTTTCTCCCAGGTGTCCGGTATTTCGGAGAGAACGTTGAGGCGTGCCCGCACATCTTCACCCCGTTTGGTATCATGGGTGGCGGTGGCGTTCAGGGCGTGTGGCCACCGCGCGGCACGTTCCCTGTTGAAGCGATGCCACTCTTCCAGGGTGGTGCCGAATCGTTGCGGTTCGCCTCCCACCTCGTTGAGCGACAGGAGGCGGTTGTACACATAGAGGGTCGTATCCTCAAAGCCTTTGGCCATCAGAGGAGCGGTCAGTTGCTGGAAGCGCATCAGGAAATGAAGCCAGGCTTTGCGCTCTTCTTCTTGAAGATAGTCACCAAAGCGGAGGAGGAGGAAACGCTCCATGAAGGAGAGTTCATGCTGGAGGGCAGGATTGCGCTCCCGCGCCTTCTGGATAGCCCGGGTGATGTACAGGCGATCTGCCGGGTCTGGCGGGTCGCGATGGACATAGGTGCGATAGATGGGAAAGGCGGCGCAGATCTCTATCAACGCCTTTTTCAGGCTGGTGAGGGTGATATCGCTCCCATGGCGATCCTGGCTGGAGATCTGCTTGAGGAGATGAGCCAGATTGTCCACATCCCCTGCCATATGCTGCTCCATAATCAGCTTCTTTTTGCCATAAACCAGCTCCTCGTACGGGGTATGT
>RFHZ01000768.1 GCA_003696125.1 Nitrospinota bacterium | reverse complement strand
GGCCATCTCTTGAACAAGAGCCAGCAGGCGGGCATTCAGTGGGGTAGGGATGCCGAGCTCTTTTCCCAGGCGAACGATCTCTCCGTTGAAGTATTCCGCTTCGGTAATCCCGCGTTGCAGAGAGAGGTCTTGCCAGAGAGAGGGACGGTGGAGCATCTCCGGATCGGATGGGATTTCGGGTGGGGAAAACGCTTCCTCACGCCAGCGCTGGATCATCGTCTCTGGAGAAGGATCCCCGGGCAAGCCCTGGTAAGGGATTCCCGCCTCGCGCAGTACCTGGAGCCCCTCTTCCATGACGTCGGCCAGCAGATGGCGCAGCTCTGGGGAGTGAAGCCCTTCCTGGCTGGACAACCCGACCAGTCCGTAGGTGGCATTGTTCAGGTTTACCAGGAGCTTTCCCCATTTCACCTCCATGATCGATGCGGTGATCGAGGCCTGCAGGGGGGTCTGGTTTAGGGCCTCTCCCACTTGGGTGACCACCGGGGCAATCCCCTGGGGGTAGGTTCCCAGGGCCAGCCTGGCTCCAGAGGTGTGGATGACCACCCCCGGTTGCAGGCAGGTAGAGCCGAAATAGACCATCACCCCGTGTGTCTGGCCGGGGAAGTAGCGCGCCACGATCTCCTCGTTGCGTACCCCGTTTTGCGCACAGAAGACGGGGAGCGAAGGGGGAGCAGCCTGGCGTAACGCTGCCACCGCTTCCCGGGTATGATACGCCTTTACCGCCAGCAAACAGATATCCCCTTCCTGAAAGGTGATGGCCCGGGGATGCTCTACGGCCGGTACAGAGAGGGTATGGGTTCCATGTAAGCCCTTGAGGAGCAAGCCCTCTCGGTTGATCCGGTCTACACAGGCCTGATTCGCATCGATGAAGAGCACCGGATACCCGTTCAGAGCCAGATAGCCACCGATGACCCCACCTGTTGCCCCTGCACCACAGATAATAAAGCGCATCTCTTCCTCCTTTTCTTCAGTATGATCCTTAAGCCGTTCCCTCCCCGCCTCTGTGCTCTTCCCCCTGTTGTCAGGGAGGGACAGGAGAGGGGACCGGTAGAGGGGAAAGGACTCCGCTACATACTAGCATGGACCGGGAGGTTTCGCCAAGGGGAGGGGCTTCTCTGGCCGGAAAAAAGGCTAAAGAAAAGCCGCCGTCTTGCCGACATAGAGAGTATGAGACCCAAAGGTAGCCCAGAAGTTTTAGAATGGAGACGGAAGCGCGCCATCGAGCTGTTAGAGGCGGGGAAAAACCCTTCCGAGGTGGCCGAGTTCCTGGGAGTGGATCGGAACACGGTCTATCGGTGGCGGCGGAAGTATCGGAGAGGAGGTCTGGAGGACCTGGCCGCCAAACCGATTCCCGGACGCCCCCCTCGTCTGTCCCCTGAGC
>RFHZ01000081.1 GCA_003696125.1 Nitrospinota bacterium | reverse complement strand
CTCCTGCGGTGTCGGAGTCCGGCCCAGCTGCTGGGTGAGCTGCTGCGCCGCTTTCTGGATCTTGGCATGCAACTCGGTGATGTGGATAGGCACCCGGATGGTGCGTCCCTGCTCGGCTACAGCCCGGCCAATCGCCTGCCAGATCCACCAGACGGCATAGGTGCTGAACTTATACCCCCGCTTGTAGTCGAACTTCTCCACCGCCCGCACCAGGCCGAGGTTCCCCTCCTGGATGAGGTCGAGGAGAGGCACACCGCTGCCGATATACTTCTTGGCGATGGTGACCACCAGCCGCAGGTTGGCGGCAATCAGCTCCTCCTTGGCCGCCTTGGCCATCTGCTCTCCCTGCTGGAGCTGCTGGAGACAGGTACGCAGCTCTTCCGCCACCAGCGGGTAGGCGCGTGCCAGGTCTCTCCGCGCCACCCGGCGATGGTACCGCCGGACCACCTGCAGGAAATGACGGGAGAGATGGAGGTCACGGAGCAGGGCCACCATGGCCTCGCGCAAGGCATCTAGCTCCTGCTGCAGCGCGGCTCGCTCCTCTACGGGAAGTGCGTCCCGGGCCAGCCGTGCGCGCAGGATGTGGGCACGTGCCGCCGTATCCGCCAGTCGATCGCAGAGCGCCAGATAGTAGTCACCCTTTTTCTTTTTCTGCCCGGCCTGGACCAGGGTAGAGAGCTTCCGCTTTCCCTGCCGGATCTTGGTTGCCCAGGTCACCACCGCCTCCACGGTCAGCGGGGAGTGGAGCAGCGCCTGCGTGATCGTCATCTCCCCTTCTTCCATGCGGCGAAACAGCCGCACTTCCTCCTGGGGAGTCAGCAGAGGCACCCGTCCGATTTGGGCCAGATAGGTCCGCACCGGATTCTCTTCGCCCCGCTCCTCTGCGGTGAGCACCTCTGGAGCCAGCTCTTCCTCAAACGTCTCTGTCTCCTCGATCTCCCCTATCTCCTCTGCATCTTCCTCCAGAGGGTCCTCAGAGAAGGGAGAGGCAAACGCCCAGGGCTCTGCTCTCTCTCTATCTTCTTCCTCCCAAACCGCTTCCTCTTCATCGGTCCAGAGGAGGGAAGACAATTTTACAGTAGAATTCTGCACGAAAACGTTCACCTCCTAGCAGGTGTTACTGTGTATACGACGACATCTGAGGGTGTATGAAGGCCCTCTCTTCTGTAAACACCAGATGGCCACGATTTGTTTCTGGAATCGTTATCCTCTCAGAGTGCTTCCGGAGTATTCTGGCAGTTCGGGCACTGTCCACGAAAGATGACCTGCGCCTGGTCGATGGTACAGCCGGGGAGATCTGCCTGCAAGCAAGGAGGGTCACCCACAATGCAGGGAACATCGATGATTGCTCCACACTGTCGACAGACGAAGTGGTGATGCTGGTCCTGTGCCACCTCGTACAGGGCGCGACCGGGACCGGTATCGGCGATCCTCACCAAACCCGTCCGCATGAAGTCGTTCATCGCATTATACACCGAAGCCCGGCTCAACTCCACTCCCCGCGTCCGCAAGGTATGGAACACCTCGTCCACCGACCAGTGTCCCCGCTGTTCTATCAAAGCGGCCAGCACCTGGAGTCGAAGCAGTGTGACCCGCAAACCAGCGTCTCGCAATCGCTTGCGCAGGTCCTGATCGCCCGGTTGCCTTGCTCCTGGTACCCCCATATTCACTCCTCAGCTTGCACCATGTGTTGCTCCTCATTTATATATTCGGATTTCAAGGATCATCTCGCAACCCTCACCACCCTCATCACTTTTTTCCTCACTACAGCCTGCCCTTGCCCTCACCGGGCCCAGGGCATTTTTAGACAATGTCTAATATAACACCTTTTTTAGACTTTGTCAAGAAAAGAAAGTCACACGACGGAAACGGAAGCGATACCAGAGGGAGAGCAGAAGAGAAGCGCTGATCCCCATTACCGTATAGGCAAAGAGGTCTCCATGGCGGGTGTAAAAGGTCAAAGGATAGGGTGAGGGGGCAATGCTCCCTGTCAGGATCGTGCGCACAAAGATATCCGTCTCCTGTCGAATGCGTCCCAGGGGATCGATGAGGGCCGAAATACCGGTATTGGCCGTGCGGACAACAGGAACCCGATTCTCCACCGCCCGCAGGGTGACCATGGCCCGATGCTGGTACGGGGCGTCACTCCTGCCAAACCAGGCATCATTGGTCAGATTGACCAGAAACCGGGCCCCGTTCTGCACGAAACGCCGTACCAGATGCGGGAAGATCGCCTCATAGCAGATGAAAACGGCGAAGCGGCCCTGGGGGATCTCCATGACCCGGTAGGTATCCCCCGGGGAAAACATGCCCCCTTCCACCATCGGATCGACGAAAAAGAGGAGAGAGCGGAGAGGCACGTACTCCCCAAACGGTACCAGGTGGATCTTGTCGTAGCGGGAGACCACCCCACCTTGTGGAGAGAGGAGGAAGGCGCTGTTCAACCAGCGCACCTGTGCCGATCTCCGTTCGACCGCCGGGCTCCCCAGGACCACGAAACGTCCCACCTCCCTGACCAGAGAGAGGAGGCGCCCTGTATACTCCCGGTCCTCCTGAAAGGTAAAGGGGGTTGCCGCCTCCGGCCAGATAATCAGATCAGGGGGAGGGTCCTGCGCTGCTGCCTGCCGGGTCATGCCCGCATAGACCCGGAAGATCTCCCCCTGCCGGGCCGCATCCCACTTCTCCTCCTGACCGATATTTCCCTGCAATAGAGCGACCCGTAAGGCAGGGAAGATCTGCTCTTGGCGTGTCGTATAGTGGTTGATCTGCCACCAGCCGTAACCGAGCACAAGCCCGGGGAGCAGCGACAGGCCGGCCACCCGGAAGAGTAGAGCGGAAGCGGGTTGATGTCTCCCTCCAGAGAGCAATGCCTCCCCAAGCTCTGCCAGTCCCGTATTAACAAAGACCAGCACAAAGGTGATGCCGTAGATCCCGGTAATGTCGGCAATCTGGATGACGGGAAGGGTGAGAAACTGCGCGTAGGCCAGATTGGCCCAGGGAAAACCGGTCAGGAGATGTCCCCGCCCCCATTCCAGGGTCGTCCAGAGTGCAGGCGCCAGCAGGAGACTCCAGGCAGGAATGATCAGGGTTCCCCACCGATAGAGATAGGCAAACAGCGCCACATAGAGGCTGAGGTAGGCCACCAGGAAGAGCAGGAGGAGCAGGCTGAGGGGGAGGGGAAGATGGCCGTATACCACCATGGTGTGGACAAGCCAGCGCAGGGTGAGGAGGTAGAAGACGCTTCCCGTCACTCCCCCTAACCAAAACGCTCCCAGCGGTGTGGCCTGGCGTATGGCAAGGAGTAAAGGGACTAAACCGATCCAGGCAAAATACTCGAAATTAAAACGAGGAAAAGCCAGGGCCAGAAGAAGGCCGGAACTCATGGCCAGTATCCAGCCGCTCCTGTCCGGCTTTCCTTCTCTTCTCCAGGTGAAGGCACCCAAGCAACTTCTCTCCTCTT
>RFHZ01000767.1 GCA_003696125.1 Nitrospinota bacterium | reverse complement strand
GGTGTCGTGCAGATCCCAGCGCATTCGCTCCCGCTCCTGCCGGGACGTGTGCTCGACCTGCAGCCGTTCCTGATAGAGCCGGAGATTGTCCAGGGCTGACGGCAAGGTAAAGGGCAGGAGCAACGAGAAGAGGGCAAAATGGGTAAACGGCATCGGGGTGGTGCCGAGAACACCGGGGAGGAGATGGAAGAGAATGAAGAACAGCCCAACCAGCAGCGGCGCCATGAGACTCAAGCTGATCTGCTTCCGGAGGAACCGATCTCCTTCTGTCCACAAGGAGTGGAGCAGGGTCGCAATCAGGAGCAGGGTCCAGAAACAGAGGAAGGGAAAGGTGCTCCCAAAAGCGGTGATACCAGAGAGGTACAGCGTTACGGTCAGGAAAAAGTACCCGTAACAGAGGAGGGGCAGGCGGGGAAAGCGGCGGAGAATCCCTTTCGGTGCAGGAAAGACAAAGGCGAAATGCACCAGGGTGATCAATCCACCGGCCGCGATGTACAGGGCCATGATAAACAGCTTGAAGTACCGGGGTGGGAGGGTGATGCCGCGACCGACCACCGGTGCCGCGCTGAGGAAGTAGAGGGCACCAAAAAGGAGGAAAAAGGCCAGCAGAGAACCCGGCAGAGAACGATGGCGTCGGAAGACGGAGACGGCACTGACCAGATACAGCACCGCAACCCAGTAGATGAGCCAGGTTCTCTTCAGCACCGTGGTGAGGGAGGGACGGGCGATCCTGACCGATTGCTCCTGCGGCTCCCCGTTCCGTGTAATCCAGGTTATCGTCACCGTGCGCCTGGTCTCGAGAACCTGATAGACGGCCTCCTGCATCTGCCACCAGCGACGCTCACTGTGGGGAAGGAAGAATTCAGGAAAGCGCTGCCAAAAGGAGGCCTCGAGGTCCAGATCTTCTATCTGAGTCGGTCTGGCAGGCAAGGCGGAGAAGGAGGAATCCACAGCAAAGGTCGGGGTGAGAAGAAGGGCATACAGACCTACACCTCCCAGGCAGAGACCTATCAGGAGAAGAAAGGCCCCGATCCCGGCCTGGCAGGCCCTGCTGAGAGCGTCATCTCCTGGCATGAAGCTCCCTCCCTTCTGCCCACCGGCAGCCCAGGCAAACCCAGACGCAGGCCAGCACGACCATCTCGAGCTAGGAGCAACGCACCCCGCAACCGGAGGGCAGGAAAAACCACCATACCACTCCCCCACCCTCGCTTCCCACTATACCCTATCCAGGCCGCAAAATCAATATGAAAATTTTCTTGAGGATAAGGTGGGAATTTCTTTACACCTCGGCAGCCTCCTGGAGCCCTTCCTGATCCCGGATCACCTTAATGTCACATGTCAAGGGCTGACCCTGACTCTAGACACGAAGCCTCGCCGGTGCTATACTTCTAAAAAAAGCGCTG
>RFHZ01000766.1 GCA_003696125.1 Nitrospinota bacterium | reverse complement strand
GGGATGGAGATGGCCGGGATACCGCAGAAGGTCCAGGGAGCATTGAAGGCAGGGTCTCCGGTGGTTTCCAGGCTGGCCGGGGCGGTGGCCGGTGTGGTCGGGGTGAGGAGCACATCGACCTGCTGGAGCAGGGTTTCCATCTCCTGGCAGAAGTGTTGGCGGAGACGTTGGGCCCGCAGGTAGTAGACGGCCGGAACCAGGGTGCCGGATTCGATGAGGCTTCGCATCCGCTGGCTATACTTCTCCTCGTTGCCCGGAAAGAGCTGGGCATGGACTGCCGCCGCTTCGACCCGCATGATGGTGCGGTGGGCGGCATGCAGGGCGGAAAAACTGGGGGGGAGTTTGACCTCTTCGATCCGGGCACCAGCCTTGCTCAAACGGGTCACGACCTCTTCGACATTTTTCTGTACCGCGGCGTCGGCCCGTTCCAGGAAGAACTCGCGTACCAGCCCGATGCGGGGCTCCCGCTCCATCCGCTTCATCTCCGCAAGGTAGGGAGGTACCGGCACACGAGCCGAACTCCGATCCTGCGGATCGTACCCGGCCAGGACCTGCAGGAGCAGGGCAGCATCCTGCACCGTGCGTACCAGGATGCCGACATGATCGAGACACCAACTGACCGGGAAGATCCCGTGGCGACTGATACGTCCATAGGTCGGTTTCAGCCCGACAATGCCGCAATAGGCGGCCGGACGCAGGGTGGAGCCGGCGGTCTGGGAACCGAGGGCAGCCGGGCACATGCGTGCAGCGACCGCGGCGCCAGACCCGCTACTCGATCCCCCAGGAGTATGATTTAACTTCCAGGGATTACGGGTGACGGTGGGATGAAAGCAGGCAAACTCTGTGGTGGTGGTCTTCCCCAGAATGATGGCACCGGCCGCCTTGAGTCTGGCGACCGTGGTGGCATCGAACGGAGGGATAAAGTCGGCCAGTACCGGTGAACCGGCCGTGGTTTTCAGCCCCTGTGTGTAGAAGATATCCTTGATTCCAACCGGGATGCCGTGCAGCGGGCTCCGCAATCGTCCTTCTTTCGCCTCCTCTGTTGCCTGTTGCGCCGCCGCAATGGCCCCGTCTCGATCTAAAGTCACCCAGGCCTTGAGTCGTGGTTCCAAATCGGTGATGCGTTGGAAAACCGATTCCACCAGTTCCAACGGAGAGAGGACCCCTTCCTGGATCTGTTGCGACGCTTCTGTGACGGTCAGAGTATAGGGTGCAGTCATGAGCACAACTCCTCCCTGAGATTAGCGCAGGAAAAAGGCCGGCTCTTCCTCGAGAGCCAGCGGGAATGCAGTGACCTGAACCAGTTGATCCACCATCTCCTCCAGCGTCGGTTGCAGGGCTTCGGTCCGTTCAACTCCCCAAACACGCTCTGATGCCGCGGTGATAATCGTGCGTAAACGTTCCTTCCGTTGCTTTTCGTCCATGCTTCTCCTCCTGTCAGCCGTTCCCTGCTCTTCCTCCCCCTCTCTGGCATGGGCAGGGCATTTCTGTAGATAAGTGTCAAATCCCTTTCCTTCGTAATGGATAAAGAGTCTGGCTGTGGCTGTTGGCGGGGACAACCAAGTCCTTGGACGAAATATTACGGGAAGACCAGGAGGAAGGCAAGGCTTTTTTACTCAGAAAAGATTCCGGCTTGTAATGGGGAGGAGAATGCGATAAGGTGAAAGAGGGACCGTAAATGCATTGATACCCCAGAACTCCGGCTGACAATAGCCGCAGGGGGCTGTGGTTAAGGAAGACGTACTTATGCCGCTGAGAGAAAGCGCCTCAGGAGAAGTCAGGGCCTACCCTTCTCCTCTTACCAGCCTCTTCTTGCTTCTGCTAGGGACCTCCCTTCTGCTCTTAGCACTTATCTTCCCCTTTATCACCAAGCCGTACCTGTACGATCGGATCATGGGCCTCCTTTTCCTTACTCTACCCGGCCTGGGAGGTGGGATCTTGACATTTATGCAGGGCTGGTTGCGCTTGAAGACTTCTCTTACCCTCGACCGGCAAGGGATTCAGATGCGCATTCCCACCTGGGCTGGTGGTCTATTCCTGCCGCTACGTACCGTGCATCTGGCCTGGGAGGAGATCCAACGGGTGACATGGACGCAGAGGCTGTACGGGATCGGGATGTTTCTGGTCAAGGTCGATGAGTACGACCTGCATACTCCCCATGGACGTTATACACTGGTGAAAGCGTTTTGCCCTTGCCTTGAACAAATCCTTGCTCTGATCACCACGCGCAGCGGGAAAGGGATAGAGAATTTAGGCCCAGAACGGGGATATCTTTTCTGGCGCCGGGCACAATGAGGCCACAAGAAACGAAAGTAGATCCGCTAGCGTCGTGTTCAGAGACCAGGCTATTCGATCTCTTTCAACGGCAGGAAGATCGCAACCGCTGTTGGCTATAAGAGGTGGCCACGCTCATATCCGGTTTACTTCCCCATATTATAGAGGCATCTGGACTCCCGATCGAGAGAAAAGAGTTCCCCCTTGACCTTTTTCCTTTTTTCGTGTATAAATTCCTCGAAGAAGGTAAGAGAAGGCTTGCCGTCTCCATGTCTCTTCATCCCGCCGCTTCCTGGGGCGAGTGAGGACAGTCCTCCCTCTCCTGTCAATAGTGAGAACGCTTGCGGAAAATCGGTATTGGGAAGTATAGCAGGAAAGCGTAAGGAAGGCTTTCTGTTCTTTTCGTGTGTCTTGAGTCACTGCTGGGGGCAGTGAACGGTTTTTAGCGGAGCAGGGTTGCCTTAGGGAGGCAAACCCGACAGATCTTTTCTCCAGACTCAATTCAAGCAAGGAGGAGCGAAAATGGTCCAGTTCGACAAACTCACCCCACCCACATCAGGGAGCAAGATCGAAGTCAAAGATGGAAAGCTTGTCGTTCCAGATGATCCGATCATCCCCTTTATCGAAGGGGATGGGATCGGACCCGATATCTGGGCAGCATCGGTTCGGGTCTTTGATGCTGCGGTGGAAAAAGCCTATGGCGGCAAGCGCAAGATCCACTGGTTTGAGGTATACGCCGGAGAAAAGGCGCAGCAGAAGTACCGGGAGTGGTTACCGCAGGACACTCTACGCGCCATCGAGCATTACATCGTGGCCATAAAGGGGCCCCTGACCACGCCGGTAGGGGGAGGCTTCCGCAGTTTAAACGTCTCTCTTCGCCAGTTACTCGATCTCTACGCCTGTGTCCGACCGGTGCGCTACTTTGAGGGGGTTCCCAGTCCGGTCAAGCACCCCGAAAAGGTAAACATGGTCGTCTTCCGGGAGAACACGGAAGACATCTATCTGGGGATAGAGTGGCCAGAGGGGAGTGAGGAGGCGAAGAAGGTGATCAACTTCCTGAATACGGAGATGAAGACCAACATTCGCCTCGACTCCGGCATCGGGATCAAACCGATCAGCATCACCGGAACCAAACGGCTGGTGCGCAAGGCGATTCAGTATGCCCTGGACCGGAAGCGGACCAGTGTTACCCTGGTGCACAAGGGGAACATCATGAAGTATACCGAGGGTGCCTTCCGCGACTGGGGATACCAGCTGGCCAAGGAAGAGTTTGGGGATGTGACGATTACAGAGGAGGAACTCTGGAGTAAGTACCAGGGGAAACGGCCGGAAGGAAAGATCGTGATCAAGGATCGCATTGCAGACAGCATGTTCCAGCAGGTCCTGACCCGACCGGATGAGTACGAGGTGATCGCGACCCCCAATCTCAACGGAGACTTCCTCTCTGATGCCATCGTGGCCCAGGTGGGTGGTCTGGGTATGGGCCCAGGAGCCAATATCGGAGATTTTACTGCCCTCTTTGAAGCCACGCACGGCACAGCCCCCAAATATACGGGTCAGGATAAGGTCAATCCCTCCTCTGTCATCCTGTCCGGCTGCATGATGTTTGAGTATATGGGATGGGATGAAGCAGCCCAGTTGATCTACAAGGGGAT
>RFHZ01000080.1 GCA_003696125.1 Nitrospinota bacterium | reverse complement strand
CTGTATCTTCTATTATGACGAGCTTTTCCAGGGTCCGGTCTCCTTTACGATCCAGCATGTGACCGAGTTCCTGGCCGAACATCTTGATCGATTGTTGTTTGTCCGGGAGATCCGGCAACGGGTGGCCCTCCACGCCCACTGCGATCATCCCCGGCGGCGGCAAGAAGCCCGGGCAGCAGCAACCCTGCTGGCTGCCGTGCCGGGTCTCGACTACGTAAAAATCGCCAGCGACCCTCGACTGGGGCGGGCCTGTTCGCTCTTTACGCAACAGGCGCTGGGGATGGAGGCGTGGAAACAGCGCATTACCCGGCAACTGCAAGAGGCCAGCGCGGCCGGGGCAGAGACGCTGGCCACGCTCTACCACGGGTGTCAGCGGCTGCTCTGCATCTATGAAGAACGGTATCCGCTTACCATCGAGCATTACCTGAGTCTCTTTGCGCGGGCGCTGGGCATCGAGCATGAGGATACCTACAAGACGTACCGCCTCTGGCGGGATCCCGAGCGGGTGCTGGCCGCCATGACGCCCTGCATGCAGGCCAACCAGGTCCGGGCAGACGAGGCCCGCCAGGTGGTGGAGCGCACGTTTCCTGCGGAGGAAGCTTGAGGAGAAACGGTCATGCAAAAAGAAAAGCTTTGGCCACGAAGGGATTTTTTGCAAATGGGCCTGTTAACCGTGTTACCCCCCTTGGTTTCGCCGGGGATATTGCCGCGAGCAGCCTGGAGAGATCTGGGGAAGGGACAAGAGCCACGGCAGCAGGGCTTCCTCTCCCAAGAGAAGGTACAGATTGCCGGGATTGGAGGAGCTGGAGGACGGATTCTCCGTCACCTGAGAGAATCCGGGTTTAAAAAGGCCAGGGATATCGCTATAGACAGCGACTCCTGCGACCTGGACGGGGTGAAGAGAGGGGAAAAAGTGTATCTCCAGCCCCAGAGGAAACAGGGGTGCTGCCATCTCCCTGCTCCTCTCCTGCGCCAGGCGGTCGAGGAGAGGCGAGACAGGCTCGTTGCGCTGTTGCACGGGACCAAATCCCTCTGTATCGTCACCGGTTTGGGTGGAGACACAGGCACAGCCGTCTCGCCGCTTATCGCCCAAATCGCTAAGGCCCAGGAGATCTTCACCCTGGCCCTCGTGATCCTCCCCTTTCCCTTTGAAGGCCCGCGCCGGCTCCAGAAGGCCGAGGAGGGACTGCTGTCACTACGGGAGCAGGCCGATTGCCTGATGGTCATCCCTGCGCATGGGATTTTACCCTTGCTCAAGAAGCCGGCAAATCTCCGGGAGACCTTCCATACCCTTGATGGAATCGCTGCCCAGGCCCTAGAGGCCTTATATGACGCCTTTTCCCCTCCTGAGGATGCACTGAGCTCTGAAGACTATTTCCTTGAGATGGCCTTAACCGGGAGCACTGACGCCCGGATAGGTATGGGGAGAGGCACCGGGAAAGATAGCCCTTTAAAAGCTGTTCAGGCCGCTCTCTCCTCTCCTCTCTTGGAGCATCGCCCCGTAAAGGGGGCCAGGGGGGCCCTCCTGCATATGAGCTGGGAAAAAAAGACCACCCTGGAGGAGATCAACACGGCTGCTGCTGTCTTTGAGAATGCCCTGAGCAAAGAAAGTCAACTGCTTTGGGTCATGTCTGACCAGCCGGACCGCAGAAACGAGTCGCGAGCCACCCTGATCCTCTTCTGACCCCTATCATCGATTGGAGTTGCTTTCCTGACCTCATCCTCCTGCCATTGCCCCAGCCATGCTCACCGGACTGCTGCCTCCCCTTTCTCACGATTTCTCATGCGTTCCGTCTTTACGTCCAGATACCCCTCACCGTGCTCAGGACCCCTTTCCAGTAACCCTCATGACCAAGACTGGGGAGGAACAAGGTATTTCTACGGTAATTTGAGAGAGGTACGCATCGTTCACCACCGGACACCACCATCTAGAGCGACGGTCACACCACAAGTTCGGCCGGAAAGGTGGTCAAGGCCTGGGGACCATCGGCGGTGATATGAAAGGTATCCTCCAGACGCACCCCACCGATCCCGGGAATGGAGAGTACCGAGTGCCCTACGGTCAGCGTCATCCCTTCTCGAATCCGGATATTCGCATCCCCTGGAT
>RFHZ01000765.1 GCA_003696125.1 Nitrospinota bacterium | reverse complement strand
TTACCGGCCCGGCCTCCGTTAAAGTCCTTCAGGAGATCGAAAGTCGATTGACCGATAAACAGGCCATACCAGCAGAAAGGAGGCTTTTGCAATCCCTCCCTTCTCTCTTCGCCATGCTCGAGGGATTGGCAGCAGTCGATCGCACCAGTGTTCAGAAGGTGGTCATCACCCTGACGCAGGGGATGGAGATCGATTTAACCACCTTCCCGGCCGAAGATTCTGGCCAGATCGGGGTGTTGAAAGACGAAGAAGCATTGGAGCGCTACATCTACTATGTGGCCGGATGCGTAGGGGAGTTCTGGACCACTCTGCTGGTTACCCATACCCCTGCCCTCAAACACTGGCAGGTCCCTCAGATGTCTGCCATCGGGGTTCGCTTTGGGAAAGCGCTGCAATTGACCAATGTCCTGCGGGATGTGCCCCGTGATTTGCGGATCGGTCGTTGCTACCTGCCGGAAAGGGATCTGGCTCGCCTGGGAGTGACCCCAGAAGCCCTTCTCGATCCGGCCAGCGGGATACACATCCGTCCCCTTCTCTTTCAATACATAAGGAAAACACTGGATTACTACCGGGCGGCAGAAGGGTATCTTCTGGCCATACCGCGACGCTGTCTCCGCCTGCGCCTGGCCGTACTCTGGCCGATCCTCATCGGGTTGGGGACACTACACGTCCTGGGAAAGAATGAAGCCTGGCTAGATCCCTCACAGCCTTCCAAGGTCGGGCGGAGATGGGTGTACCGTATCCTGCTCCTTTCGCTACCGGTTGTCTGGTCCGATCGACTGCTCCGCACCTGGATAGGGCACTGGCGGAGACGGGTGGAGGCGGTCCTGACAGAGAAATGAGTCGGAGAGGAGGAGTGCCTATGGGAGAGGAGTTTCGTGGCAAAGTGGCCTTGGTGACCGGTGGGAATGTCGGGATTGGGCGAGCCGCTGCCCTCGCCTTTGCCCGGCAAGGGGCACGAGTGGTCATTGCTGCCCGTCGTCTGCCGGAAGGAGAAGAGACGGTTCGGCTGATCAAGGCCCAAGGAGGGGAAGCGACCTTTATCCAGACCGATGTCTCCCAGACTGCGGATGTCGAGTCTCTGATCAGGCAAACCGTTGCCACGTACGGCCGGCTGGATTATGCCTTCAACAATGCCGGCTATGAGGGGATGCGCGGGCGCACGGCCGATATCCCGGAGGAGGACTGGGAGAAGAGTATACGTACCAATCTCACCGGGGTCTGGCTCTGCCTGAAGCATGAGATCCCCCAGATGCTCAGGCAAGGGGGTGGTGCCATCGTGAACATCTCATCGGTAGTCGGTCTGGTTGGCCGTGCCGGCCTGTCTCCGGCCCTGGTCGCCACGCATCACGGCATCATCGGCCTGACCCGGCAGGCCGCCTTAGAATATGCCAGAGACGGGATCCGGATCAATGCCGTCTGCCCGAGCGCCACCCGCACTGCCCGCTTAGAGCGGGTGCATGGGGCCAGCCCGGAGGTGGTGGCGCAGATTGCGTCCCGCCATCCCCTGGGACGCATGGCCCAGCCCGAGGATGTGGCGGAAGCGGTCATCTGGCTCTGCTCAGATGCAGCCTCCTTTGTCACCGGACACACCCTGGTGGTGGACGGAGGGTACCTGGCGCAGTAGGGGTAACGAACTGGACAGGAAGGGAAAAAGGTGGTAAGCTATGGGGAAAGGGTACGGGCCAATAACATACCATGGCGTGGATCGTTTCTGTCCAGGCGTTATCTTATGCAAAAGCATCATCTCACCACTTCCGGTCTCCTCTCCAGCGTCATCCTCTGTGCGCTGAAGCTCTGGGCCGGCATTCTCTCCGGCAGCATCGCCGTGATCTCTGATGCGCTCAACTCGCTGCTCGATGTCTTCTCTTATACCGCCCTGCACCTGAGTGTGATCGTTCAGGAGCGGGCACCAGATGCGGATCATCACTTTGGCCACCGGCGGGCAGAACCGCTGGCCGGTTTTCTCATCGCCATCCTGGCCGCGATTTTGGGATCGATGATCATCAAAGATGCCTTCCTGAGCCTTTTTACCGTCCAGAAGGCCGTTCATCAAGGGGAATGGCAGGCGCTCTTCGTTTTAACCGTGAGTATTCTGGTCAAAGGAATCCTGGCCTTCCTCTATCGCCAGAACTGGAAACAGACGCAGAGCCCGGCGGTATTGGCCAGTTTTGTCGATTCGCGTAACGATGCCCTCACCTCCCTGGTCGCCTTTATTGGAGTCGTCTTTGGTAACCTATGGGATAGTGTGGCCGGGCTCTGTATCGGTCTCTGGATCCTCTACTCCGGAGGCAAAGTCGGCCTGGAGAACCTGGGCTACCTCATGGGCAAGGCGCCTCCTGCAGAAATACTGGCGCTGATCCGCAAAGAAGCCCTTGCCGTACCCGGGGTGACCGGGGTCAATGACCTGCGTGCCCACTTTGTCGGCGATCTCCTCCATATAGAGATCCACATCGAAATCGATGAACGCAGGACCTTAAAAGAGGCGCATGATATCGGGGTGACGGTACGGCAGCGCCTGGAGGCGCTACCGCATGTGGATAAGGCTTTTATTCACATCGATCCGATTTGAGTCCTGGTACCGGTTACTCTGTCTTCTGCAGGGATGCTTTGAGCTGTTGCCAGGCCCGTTGGGCCTCTTCTACCGACCCCTCATCTTCGATGGCAGAGATGTCGCCAGGGTCCTTATCCAGAACCACCGCCTTGAAAACCCGTCGCATGATCTTGCCGCTACGCGTCTTGGGAAGGGTCTGCACGAAGTTGATCTCTCCGATCACCGCCACCGGTCCCAGTTCGTTCCGTACCGTTTTGATCAACTCCTGTCGCAGTTCCTCAGACGGGGTGTACCCCTCTCGCAGGGCGATAAAGGCCGAGATCACCTCACCCCGTGTCGGGTCTGGCCGGCCGGTCACCCCGGCCTCGGCCACGGCCGGGTGCTTTAAAAAGGCGGTCTCCACTTCGGTGGTACCGATGCGATGGGCGGCAATCTTGATCACCTCGTCTGCCCTACCGGCAAACCAGTAGTACCCGTCTTCATCCACGTACCCGGCATCACCGGTAACGTAGTAGTTGGGAATCTTCTCCCAGTAATCGCGACCGTATCGCTCCGGTTCTCCCCACAGGGTAGGAATGAGGCTGGGGAACGGCTTTTTGATGACCACGATCCCCTTTTCTCCAGGGGGACAGATCTCTCCCTCGGGCGTGACTACGGCGGCTTCGATACCGGGGAGGGCAATCCCGGCCGAGCCCGGTTTGATCGGGAGCATACCGATCCCGTAAGGGTTGCCGAAGAGGGGGCCACCGGTCTCGGTCTGCCACATGTGATCCAGCACCGGTATCCGATCCTGGAACACCTGCTTTTGTAACCATTCCCAGACCGGTGGGTTGAGCACTTCCCCGGCACAGAAGAGGCGCTGGAGTGGGCTCAGATCAAAGGATTGCGCCACCTTTTCCCCGTAGCGCATGAGGAGACGCAGGGCAGTGGGTGAGGTGAAGATCCCGCTGATATGGTTATAGGCAATCAGGCGCCAGAAGACCTCTGGGCCAGGATGATCGAGGGCCCCTTCATAGGCGACAGTGGTGCAGCCGGTGAGGAGAGGAGCGTACACGATATAGGAGTGACCGACCACCCAGCCGATGTCGGAGGTGGCCCACCAGATATCGTTCGGCTGCAGGCCGTATACCCAGCGGGCCATCAGGTAGATACCGACCTGGTAACCGCCGTGGACATGCACGGCCAGTTTGGGTTTGGCTGTAGTTCCTGAAGTGGGGAGGATATAGACCGGTTCATTCGCCTCCATCACGACAAAATCGCCTGACTGTCCCCGACCTCCCTCCAGAAAGGTCTCCCACTCCATGTCTCGCTCCGGTACCATCTCGACCGGCTCATCGGTGCGGCGCAGCACCACCACCCGTTCCACCTGATGTCCAGGCGTGCGTAGGGCCTCATCCACGATCGGCTTCAGGTAAATATTCCTCCCCTTCCGGAAGGTCACGTCCGCGGTGAGGAGAAAGCGGGCACCTGCAGCCTGTACACGATCGATGAGGGCTCCACTCCCAAACCCGGCAAACACCACCAGATGGATTGCGCCGATACGTGCCGTCGCCAGCATGGCGATAATCGCTTCCGGCATGGTCGGCATGTAGATCGCCACCCGATCCCCTTTCTGCACCCCTAGCCCGCGCAGGGCAGCCGCAACCCGTTTGACCTCTTCCAGCAGTTGAGCATAGGTAAAGACCTGCCGCTCTCCGGCTTCGTTTTCGTAGATCAGGGCAGCAACGCCTCCCCTGCCCTGCTGCACGTGGTGATCCAGCGCGTTATAAGCGATATTGGTTTGGGCACCGATAAACCAGCGGAAGGAGGGATACCGATCGTATTCAAATACCTTGTCCCACTTGCGAAACCAGGGGAGCTGTTCTGCCCCGCGTGCCCAAAATCCCTCCCAGTCGGTCTGCGCTTCCCAAATCATCCGCTTGACCATCGGATTGATGACCTCTACCATGATCCTCTCCTCTTTCCTCGCACTTCCTGCGTTATCCTCTTCTTCCCTTGTGCTTACACCAAATCGCCCCTGTCCGTGCCATCTCCGGCTGATCTCGCCCCCACCATCCTCTTGGGGGCTGGCCGGGCAGGGTGAAGAGAATATACCCTTACTGCCGCCGCATGTCAATCGGTACGGGTTACCCTCTGCTGTCGCTCTTCCCGATCCTATCTGGAACAACTCCCGACAGATGAGAGGCGGTTCTCTCTCCTTCCCGGTGAGAGGGGGAGATGTTACGAGAAAAACTCCTGTTTGGGAGGGAAGGGATAGGCACGCTTGCTGTGCGTCAAGTTGATGGAAACGAGGAGTTCTGCCATCTTCAAGGCAGCAGTAACCGGATTGACTACCGGGACACCGATGCGGTGCTGCAGGTCATCGGTAATGCCCAGGA
>RFHZ01000079.1 GCA_003696125.1 Nitrospinota bacterium | reverse complement strand
TGACCGAAGATGCCGATCTCGAGCTGGCCACCCGGGCTATCCTGTTCGGGGCGGTAGGGACGGCCGGCCAGCGGTGTACCACGACCCGACGCATCATCATGCACAAAAGCATCGCCCAGGAGTTGACCAACAGACTGGTTCGTGCCTACCAGCAGGTACGCATCGGTGACCCTCTGGACGATAACACGCTGATGGGGCCACTGGCCACCGCCGATGCGGTGAAGAAGATGGGCGAGGCCCTGGAGCAGGCCAAGGCAGAAGGAGGAGAGATCCTCACCGGGGGGAAGACCCGACCCGACCTGGGACCACAGTTCGTCGAACCGACCATCGTAAAGATGCCGGCCCAGACAGAGATCGTCAAACGGGAAACCTTTGCTCCTATCCTCTACCTGCTCGAGTACGAGACGCTGGAAGAGGCGATCCAGATCCATAACGATGTCCCGCATGGGCTGTCGAGCGCCATCTTTACCGAAAGCCTGCGCAAGGCGGAGATGTTCCTCTCTGCCGGAGGCTCAGACTGTGGCATCGCCAATGTGAACATCGGCACCTCCGGGGCAGAAATCGGGGGAGCCTTTGGAGGGGAAAAGGAGACCGGAGGGGGACGCGAGTCTGGTTCTGACGCCTGGAAGAGCTACATGCGCCGGCAAACGACAACCATTAACTGGTCCAGAGAACTGCCTCTGGCCCAGGGCATCAAGTTTGGAGAATAGGGGAAAATGAAGATCGGGATATTTGGGGGGACCTTTGATCCCATCCACCTCGGTCACCTGCTGGTAGCCCAGGAGGTGCTCATAGCGCTCTCGCTGGACCAGATCCTCTTTATCCCGGTCCGGATTCCACCGCATAAGCCGGCTCAGAACATCACCCCGGCCCATCACCGTCTGGCCATGGTGAAGATGGCCATCGCCTCTAACCCGCGCTTTCACTACTCTGAGATCGAGCTACAACGTGAGGGGAAATCGTACACCATCGATACGATCATCGGGTTACGACGCACCTTTCCAGCAGAAACCGAGTTCTTCCTCCTCATAGGAGAGGACCAGTTGAATGCCATCGATACCTGGAAAGATTATCGGAAGATCTTCGAGCTGGTACCGGTGGTCGTCTTTACCCGGGCAGGAACGGTGAAAAGGCGAGAAGTGACCCACCTCGGGCTCACCTATACCTCCTTGCGGGTCTTGAACATCGAGATCTCGGGAACCCTGATTCGCGAGCGGATACGGCAGGGACAACCGATCAAGTACCTGGTGCCGGAGGAAGTGGAACGCTATATTTTAGAGAACCGGCTATATACCTGAGCCCTCAACCGTACGTCTCTACCGCCTCCAGGAAGGCGACCAGGTTTTCCCAGGGCACCTCTGGTTCGTCGATGTCATAGGCAGGGCAGAGGATCAGGCCGGCCCGCCCTAAGGTCTCGATGCGGTATTTGACCTCCTGCCGGATCTCATCCGGGGTGGCAAAGCTGAAGGTGGTCTGGCGGCCTACCGTGCCCCATAGGGCCAGGCGTGAACCAAACCGCTGCCGGATACGGGCCGCATCCATATGATCTGGCTGAATCGGGTTGATCGCATTGACACCGATCTCGATCAGGTCGGCAATGATCGGCTCAAAGTAGCCGTCGCTGTGGAAAAGGATGCGCAGATCCGGTTTAATGGCCCGTGCGGCCTGAATGATCCTGGCCAGGCGTGGTTTGAAAAACTCCCGCCAGGTGGTCGGGCTGATCATCATCTTTCCCGGCATCCCCACATCGTCGTCAAGGGCCAGCAGATCTATACCAGATCGGGCCAGCGTCTCCGCATTGCGACGGGCCAGGTCAGCCAGTCGATCAAGCAGGAAATGCGCCCAGTCGGGACGCTGGATCAGGTCGATGAGGAAATTCTCGAGTCCCCGCAAGCGCCAGGCCGCCTCGAACAGCTCCCCTCCCAGATGGGGCAGGTTGCCACCAGCCGCCAGCCC
>RFHZ01000764.1 GCA_003696125.1 Nitrospinota bacterium | reverse complement strand
TCTCTTTATTAATATAATTGACAATCATACACTCAATATATTATACTTATCGCCAGTAAATACCAAGCGAGAATCAGCCCGGCCTCTTGTATAGGCATCTCCGCTCTGAAAGACATTTTAAAAGGAGAGGCCAGGAATAGCAACCACTGCCGACTCCGAGAAGAGAGGAGAAGAGGGACAGCGTTGGAGTGGACGGATCCGCAAGCCCCGAATCCTATCCAGGCAACAAGGAGGTCTGTTATGGAAAGAATGGGCTGGAGCCCCTTTCGTGATTTGATGACCATGCAGGAACAGATGAATCGATTGCTCCAGGATACGCTCAGTTGCTTTGGCACAGGAGTAGAGCTCACGCAACGGACCTGGACTCCACCAGCCGATATCTACGAGACGCGGGAAGTCATCATCCTGAGCGTCGAGCTCCCCGGTATCGATCGACAGGATATCCATGTGGAGTTGCAGGGGAATACCCTGACCCTCAGGGGTGAGCGCCGCCGTACCCTGGACCAAACCGCGGAGGGACATTATCACTGCAGAGAAAGGATCTATGGCCCCTTCTACCGCTCCTTTACCTTTTCGGCCCCCCTGGACCAGGCCCAGGTGAATGCTCATTACAAAGACGGTGTGTTAGAGATCGTGATCTCGAAAGAGGAAACAGACTCATTGCGACAGATCCAGATCGATTTACTCTAGCTCAGGCCCCTTTTACGCATCATCACCCAGGGAGATCTGGGTAGCCGGTAAAGGAGAAGGGGAAGAGGGTGGAGATAAGGATGCAAGATTACTATGAACTGCTGGGCATCTCTCCCCAGGCCGGTGAGAAAGAGGTACGACGCGCCTATCGTCGCCTGGCCCGTCAATATCATCCCGAGATAAACCCTGGCGACAGGGAGGCAGAGAAGAAATTTAAAGAGATTGCCGAAGCATTCCGTGTGCTGAGCGACCCGGTGTTACGAGAACAGTACGACCGGCTGGGGCCTCACCTTTTCCGGAGACTCCGTACCACCCCCCCTCATGGGAAGGGAGCAGGGGAAACGTTCTCCGCAGCCGGATGGGAGGAGGATCCCTTTCCCGACCTGTTCAAACGGCAACAGCCTCCCTCTTTCCGTCACCCGACAACCAGGCGCCTGGCCTCTCCTCCCACCGTAGAACTCTCCCTGGAAGAAGCGGTGCATGGAACGAGAAAAGAGCTTGCTATTCCGGTGGAGCGCCCCTGTCCTTCCTGTCACCGGCCCGGTACCGAGGCAGAGAAGGGACTCCTCCCCTGTCCAGCCTGCCAGGGCACGGGCCGGCAAGCGCTCCTCCCGGGAACGGTCGGTCCCGGCTACCCCTGTCCTCGCTGTGCCGGCCAGGGCTCTATTCGTCCTGGCTGTCCCCGCTGTCATGGCCAGGGGATGACGGTGGAGATGGAGCGCTGCACCGTAGAGATCCCCCCAGGTGTCGGCGATGGGACCCGGATACGGGTAACCATGCGGGGGAAAGCGGTCCGGAAAGAGGAGAGAAGGGAGGGGCTCTATATCACCACCCGGATCCGTCCCCACCCCCTCTTCCACCGGAAGGGCAACGACCTTTACTCCTCCCTGCCCCTCTCCATTGCCCAGGCGGCGCTGGGCAGCAGAGTCGAGGTCCCGACGATCGATGGTCCTCTCCTCCTCACCATCCCTCCCGGGACGCAAGGGGGACAGACCTTCTGTCTGCGCGGCAAGGGGGTACCTTATCGAAAAGGAAAAGGACGGGGCGATCATTACATTACCGTAGTCATCCGCATTCCTCAGCACCTCGATCAACGCTCGATCGAACTGATTCGTGAACTGGAAAAACGTACCCAACGATAAAGGAGCAAATGTATGGCCTTTTTTCAAAGAGACTTCGAGAAAGAGTTCCAGCAACTGCAGGCCATGGTAGAGGAGAGCTTTAAACACCTTCTGCATCGACACCGATCCATGTTTCTCTCGGCCGGGGTCTGGGAACCTTGTATCGATATCTATGAGACCACAGAAGCCATTGTGATTTTAGCAGAGCTGGCCGGGGTGCGGAAGGCTGATCTGCGACTCGTTGTGGAGGAGAATCTCCTCACCATCAGCGGGTATCGAGAAAACCATGTCCCGGCAGACTGCATCGGGTGTGCTCAACTCGAGATCGACTATGGGAAATTTGTCCGAACCGTTCCCCTCCCCAGGCATATCGACCGCGAAGGGATCAGCGTCACCTATCAGGATGGCCTGCTGCGGATCGTTGTCCCCCGGGAGAAAGGGCAGAGGGCCAGACGCATAGAAATCGAATAGGCTTTTCTGGTCGCAAAAGGAGAACAGAACGCATGATGCGCGCATACCACGATCCTAAACAGACCTCTGCAGAAACCGAAACGGGCAAGCCGGCTCTTCCCACCGAACTTCCGATCCTACCGGTGCGGGGAACGGTGCTCTACCCAAGCCTGACCATTCCGCTCCTGGTAGGACGCCAGGAATCGATCCAACTGGTAAAGGAGGCGCTGGCTTCTGATCGTCTCATCGGTGTGGTGGCCTTACGCGATGCCCAGATCGAGCGTCCCGTTGTTACCGATCTCTACCAGATCGGGACCGCAGCGATGATCACCAAAATGACCCAGCTCCCCAATGGGAGTCTCAGCATCCTGGTGCAGGGACTGGCTCGCATTCGTATCACCGACTTTTCCCAGACCACCCCTTATTTCCGGGCGCTCATCGAAGAGATTCACGAGGAGATCCATACCGATCGGGAAATCGAGGCGTTAAGTCTCAACATCAAGAACCTGTTTCAAAAGGTGGTCGAACTGGCCCCCAATCTCGCTCCGGAACTGGGAGTCACCATCCTGAACATCGATCATCCCGGACTGCTGACCGACCTGGTGGCTTCTGCCCTCAACATCTCCGTGGCGGAAAAACAGGAGATCCTGGAGACCATCGATCTGCGCAAGCGCATGGAACGGGTGACCGTCCTCCTTAACCGGGAATATGAGACGCTGGAGTTGAGCAGCAAGATCCAGCAGCAGGTAAAAGAGGAGATGGAGAAGACCCACCGGGAATACTACCTGCGCGAGCAGCTCAAAGCGATCCAAAAAGAGCTGGGGGAGAGCGATGAACACAGCGCCGAGATCCAGGAGCTGCGCCGACGCCTCGCCGAAACCGATATGCCGGAGGAAGCACGCCAGGCGGCGGAGCGAGAGCTGGACCGTCTCTCCCGCATGTCACCGGCCGCAGCCGAATACACCGTATCGCGTACCTATCTCGACTGGCTCCTCGATCTCCCCTGGTCAAAGAGCACGCCGGACACGCTCGACATCGAGGCGGCCAGACGGGTCCTCGATGAAGACCACTTTGACCTGGAAAAGGTGAAGACGCGGATCCTCGAATACCTGGCGGTACGCAAACTGAAACCGGACATGAAGGGTCCCATCCTCTGCTTTGCCGGTCCCCCAGGGGTGGGGAAAACGTCGCTAGGGCGGTCGATCGCCCGGGCCCTGGGCCGAAAATTCGTCCGCATCTCCCTGGGAGGAGTCCGGGACGAGGCAGAGATCCGGGGTCATCGCCGCACCTATATCGGTGCCCTGCCCGGACGCATCATTCAGGGACTCCGGAAAGCCGGTTCCAATAACCCGGTCTTTATGCTCGATGAGGTGGACAAGATCGGGATGGACTTCCGGGGAGATCCCTCGGCAGCCTTGCTCGAGGTCCTCGATCCGGAGC
>RFHZ01000763.1 GCA_003696125.1 Nitrospinota bacterium | reverse complement strand
TGGAGTTTTTGCAGCAACGAGAGGCTGAGATGGTGGAGGTCTCCCGCACCATCTGGGATTATGCAGAGATCGGGCTCCTCGAGTTCCGGTCGGCCAAGCTCCTGGTCGAAAAGCTCCGTGCCGCCGGATTCACGGTGGAGGAGGGGATTGCGGATATGCCGACCGCCTTTGTCGCCACCTGGGGAACGGGGAAACCGGTGATCGGCATCATGGCCGAATACGATGCGCTTCCCCAGTGTGGTCCCCCGGTGGGAGAGAATGGACATGGATGCGGACACAACCTCTTTGGCACCGCCAGTACCTATGCCGCCATAGCGACTAAAATGCTGCTGGAGCAGGAAAAGCTCCCCGGTACCATTCGCCTCTTTGGTACCCCGGCAGAGGAGACGCTGGTGGGAAAGGTCTATATGGCCAGGGACGGGGTTTTTCATGGGGTCGATGCGATGCTGACCTGGCATCCGGGGAGCAAAACGCAGGCGACCAACGGGAGTTCGGCGGCCATGGACTCCCTTGTCTTCGAATTCTTCGGCAAGACGGCGCATGCGGCCTCGGACCCCTGGAACGGGCGCAGTGCGCTCGACGCGGTGGAGGTCATGAACTACGCCGTGAACATGTTGCGTGAGCATGTGATCGAATCGGCCCGCATCCATTATGTCATCACCGACGGGGGCAAGGCACCCAATGTTGTACCGGCCTACGCCCGCAGTTGGTACTTTGTCCGGGGACCGTCCCGGTCCGTGGTCAACGAGCTGGTGGAACGGGTCAAGAGGTGTGCAGAGGCGGGAGCCCTGGCCACAGACACAGAACTGAAGATCACCACCCTGACCGCGGTGTACGATCGCCTGCCCAACCGGGCCGGGGCAGAACTGGTGCAGCGCAATCTCGAGCTGGTCGGTCCGCCCCGGTTCAGTGAAGAGGAGAATGCCCTGGCCAGGGAGTTGGGAGCGCAAGAACCGCTCGACAGCACCCTCTCTCCCATCGATGAATCCCCGATTCGTGGTTCGAGTGAAGAGGGGAATGTGAGCTGGATTACACCACTCCTCCATCTCCGCACCGCCTGCAAGACACCGGATACCCCTGGTCATAGCGAGCTGGCTGCCCGGCAGTTCAGGACGAGCATCGGGGAGAAGGGGATGATGGTTGCGGCCAAAGGACTGGCCCTCTCTGCCTGGGATTGTTTGACGCTCCCTGATGCACTCCGCAAGATCCGGCAGGAGTTTGAGGAGAGGACCAGGGGGGTTACCTACGATCCGGTGATTCCCCAGGGACAGAAACCACCGGTCGGCGATGGGAGCACGGCCCCTTAGAGGCGTTGCCATCCCTTCCCTTCGTGTCCGAAGGGAAACTGGCCGGGGTGGAGAATCTCGGCCAGAATCTCCAGCGATTCGACCAGTCGAGGCCCGGGACGATTGAAGTACTGATTGCCATCGGTCAGATAGACACGCCGCTGCTGTACCGCCTGTAACTCTGACCATCCCGGTTTTTGGGTAAGAGCAGGCATTTCCTGGCGGGTGCGGGCGATATCAAACCCGCAGGCCAGGACCACGATTACCTGCGGGTCTTGGGCCCGCAGCTCTTCCCAGGTGAGCCAGGGAGCATGCTGGCCGGCCACACCGAACAGGTTGATCCCCCCCGCCATCTCTACCAGTTCGGGCATCCAGTTCCCGGCTGCCATCAAGGGATCGATCCATTCGATGCAGGCAACGGTGGGCCGTTCAGGTAGAGAGCGGGCCTTTTCGGCAATGGCGGTCATGCGTCGTTGCAGGGTCTGTACCAGGG
>RFHZ01000762.1 GCA_003696125.1 Nitrospinota bacterium | reverse complement strand
TGGAGAGAAAACCGATGAGTGCCGTGCGGCGGAAAACGGCAGAGAACCTGAGCCATGCCTGGTCAAGCGTTCCTCAGGTGACCCAGTACGACGAAGCAGACATCACCGAACTGGAGCAGCTCCGCAAGCGGTATGCTGGCAGAGTAGAAGCGGCCGGGGGGAAGCTGACCATGACCGCCCTTCTCCTCAAGGTGGTCGCCTCTGCCCTCAAGGTTTTCCCCCAGTTTAACGCCAGCGTGGATATGGCCAACCAGGAAATCATCTATAAGAAATACTACCATATCGGGGTGGCGGTGGATACGGAGCGGGGCCTGCTGGTGCCGGTGATACGGGATGTGGATAAGAAAAACCTCATCGAACTCTCCCTGGCTCTGAACCAGATAGCGGAAAGGGCTCGCCAGAAGAAGCTCTCCCTCGAGGAGATGCAGGGAGGGACCTTCACCATCTCCAATCTGGGGGGATTGGGAGGCACGCACTTCTCCCCCATAGTTCATGCCCCAGAGGTGGCCATTCTGGGAGTCTCCCGGGCCCGCATGAAGCCGGTATTTCGTAACGGCCAGTTTGAGCCACGTCTGCTCCTTCCCCTCTCCCTCTCCTACGATCATCGCCTGATCGATGGTGCAGACGGGGTTCGTTTTCTCCGCTGGATTGTGGAAGCGCTGGAGCAACCGTTCCTGTTAACGCTGGAAGGATGAAGGGATGCCCGAGTCACCCACGACCCGGTTAGCCATTATAGGAGGAGGTCCGGGAGGTTACGCCGCCGCCTTTCTGGCCGCCGATCTGGGTCTACAGGTCACCCTGATCGATCAGGAGCCACAGCCGGGAGGAGTCTGCCTCTACCACGGTTGTATCCCTTCCAAAGCGCTTCTACATGTGGCCAAGGTCCTTACCGAAGCCCAACAGGCAGCCGACTGGGGTATTCACTTCCCTTCGCCCCAGATCGATCTGGAGAAGCTCCGCACCTGGAAAAGGCAGGTGGTGCGCAAACTGACCGGAGGATTGGGACAACTTACCGGGCAGCGGAAGATCCGGTTTGTCCAGGGGCGAGCCTGTTTTCTCGATGCCCAGACCCTGCAGGTACAAACAGTATCCGGTGAGGAAGAGATCCTGAGCTTTACCCACGCCATCATTGCCACCGGTTCCCGACCTGCCACTCTTCCCTGTCTTCCTCTCCATTCCTCCCGCATCATGGATTCGACAGCGGCTTTGGACCTGCCCTCTATCCCCCAGAACCTCCTGGTAGTCGGAGGAGGGTATATCGGTCTCGAACTGGGCACGGTCTATGCTGCCCTGGGCAGCCGGGTCTCGGTGGTAGAGCTGACCGAGGGGTTATTGCCAGGTGTAGACCGTGACCTGGTGGCCCCGCTTTCCAAGCGCCTTGCCGAGAAGTTTCACTCCATTATGCTCCGTACAGAAGTGGTAGATGCGAAAGAAGAGACGCAGGGGATTCGCGTCATCCTCAAGGGAAGCGAGGTCACAGAACCGGAACAGATCTTTGAGAAGGTTTTGGTGGCGGTGGGACGCAAACCCAACTCCGAGGATCTGGGCCTGGAGAACACCCGGGTAGAAGTTGACCGGCGGGGTTTCATCAGCGTGGATGAGCAGCGCCGTACAAGAGAACCGACCATCTATGCCATCGGTGACGTGACCGGTGAGCCGATGCTGGCCCATAAAGCCTCGCATGAAGGGCGGGTCGCCGTAGAGGCCATTGCCGGGCACAAGGTGGCCTTTGAGCCGCACGCCATCCCTGCAGTCGTCTTTACCGACCCTGAGATCGCCTGGTGTGGACTGACCGAAACCCGGGCCCGGACGGAGCAACGCCCTGTCCGGGTCGTCCGCTTCCCCTGGGGCGCCTCGGGACGGGCGATCACCCTGGGACGAAGTGAGGGAATGACCAAGCTCCTCATCGATCCGGAGACGGAACGGATTTTAGGCGTGGGCATAGTCGGACCTGGGGCCGGGGAACTCATCGCCGAAGGGGTGCTGGCCGTAGAGATGGCTGCCCTGGCCTCTGATCTCAAACTTACCATCCATCCTCACCCTACCCTCTCCGAAACCTTGATGGAGGCTGCCGAAGTCTTCTTCGGGCAGAGTACCCATCTCTACCGACCGAGACGTCCTTAAATCGCACCGTTGCCCTGCTCAAGGGGGAATCTGCTTGCTTTCCTCCCCGGCTTCGGAGTAAAATGAAGGGAAAAATTGTTCTCTAATAGATGTACCGGACAGAAGATGGCGTTACCCACTAGAGATCAGCCAGGTTCACTGGCTTTTCCATAGATCTCTTCCGAGTATGAGGAGGTAAAAATGCGAGGAACAGAAGTTACGGTTGGTATCGGTGGAGCAGCCGGTGAAGGGATCGGCTCCACCGGAGACTCTCTGGCCAGGGTATGTGCGCGCCTGGGCTTGCACCTCTGCGCTTATAACAGCTACCAGTCGGTGATTCGAGGTGGCCATGTCTGGTTACGACTCCGGATCGCCGATGAGAAGATATATTCACACGGAGACCATCTCAACATCCTGCTGGCGCTGAACCAGGACACGTTGAACCGCCATACGGCAGAGGTCAGGCAGGGAGGAATCCTCTTCAATGCCGATAGGCTCCAGGTTCCCCAAGATGATCTCCAGCCGGGTGTAGAGTTATTCCCCTTTCCGGTAAAGGCGCTGACAGAGAAATACGGTCGCCATCCGGTCATGCAGAATACCCTTCTCCTGGGAGGACTCCTCTGGCTTCTCGACCTCGAGTTTGAAGTGCTGGCCGGCATCCTGCGGGAGATGTTCCAGCGAAAGGGTGATAAGGTAGTCGAGGCCAATGTGGGGATCGCCAGGGCAGGGTACGAATATGCCCAACAACACTATCCCAAACTCAACTATGCCTGGAGATTCAGTGGGAAACGCCGTATGGTGGTCTCAGGCAATGAGATGTTCGGCCTGGGAGCAATCGTGGCAGGATGCAAGTTCTACTCTGCCTACCCGATGACCCCGGCTTCCTCTATTTTACACTACCTGGCCCGGCACGGTCCCGCGTATGGCATGGTGGTCAAACAGGCGGAAGATGAAATTGCGGTAATCAACATGGCTATCGGGGCCGGTCATGTCGGTGTACGGGCCATGTGTGGAACATCGGGTGGCGGCTTTGCCTTGATGACAGAAGCGGTGGGGCTGGCCGGTATGACGGAAACCCCGGTGGTCATCATCGAAGCCCAGCGAGGAGGGCCGTCTACCGGGCTACCCACCAAAACCGAGCAGGGAGATCTCCATCAGATGTTTGGAGCCTCGCAGGGAGAGTATCCGCGTGCCATCATCGCCCCGACCGATGTGGTCGACTGCTACTATACGGTCATAGAGGCGTTTAATCTGGCAGAAAAATACCAGTGTCCGGTAATCATCGCCTCTGATCTCTATCTCTCCGAACATCGAGAAACGGCTGATCCGGAAGAGTTCCGCTTCGATGTGCCGATCGAGCGAGGAGAGCTCATCACAGATGGGGTTCCCGAAAACTATAAGCGCTACGCCATTACACCGTCAGGCATCTCTCCCCGCGTCTTACCAGGAAACCATGGGACCGCATATGTGGCGGCCAGTGATGAGCATGATGAAGATGGTATCCTGCTCAGCGATGTCTTCACCGATCCGGTCAAACGGAAGCGAATGATGGAGAAGCGGATGCGGAAGGTAGAAGGCATGCGGCAAGAACTTCCTCCTCCTCAACTGGAAGGACCCGCCGATGCCGAGGTTACCCTGATCGGCTGGGGATCGACCAAAGGGGTGATCCGGGATGCCATCACTCTCTTAGCCAAAGATGGGATCCGAGCTAACCACCTGCAGATAAAGTATCTCGTGCCTTTCCATGCCCAGGAGGTGGAGGCTATCCTGAAGCAATGCCGGCGAACAGTTGTGGTGGAGAACAACTATACAGGCCAGCTGGCGCGTCATATCCGGGCGGAAACCGGGATAGCTGTTGATGAAAAGATCTTGAAATATGACGGCGAACCGTTTGAACCACACCATATTGTTGAGCGGGTGAAGGAGGTAGTACATGTCCACAGTCGTTGAATTGCCTGTCAGTGCATATAAAGGGCCGGTCGATCCGGATTGGTGTCCGGGTTGTGGAGACTTCGGTGTCTTGCGTGGCCTGCAAAAAGCGGCTTCCAAACTCGGTATCCACCCGAGCGATCTGATGGTGGTTTCTGGCATCGGGTGTTCCTCAAACCTGCCCGGGTTTATCCATGCGTACGGTTTTCATGGACTGCATGGCCGTGCCGTTCCTCTCGCCTCGGGGATGAAGTTCGGAAACCATGACCTCCATGTCATCGTGACCGGTGGAGATGGAGACGGATACGGGATCGGGATCGGGCACTTCATCCATGCGATGCGCCGTAACCTCGATATCACCTATATCGTGATGAACAACATGATCTATGGACTCACCACCGGCCAGGCTTCTCCCACAACGGAGAAAGGGAAACCGACCAAGTCAACACCGTTAGGGAACCTGGAGGAAGCGGTCAATCCACTGGCCCTGGCTCTTGTCTGCGGGGCGACCTTTGTGGCGCGGGGATTTTCCGGCCAGGTCGAACATCTCAGCGACCTGTTCGCCCAGGGCATCCAGCATAAGGGGTTTTCTCTCATCGATGTCTTCAGTCCCTGCGTGACCTACATGAACACCTATGCCTTCTTTAAACAACACTGCTATCTGCTGGAAGAGACCGACTATCAACCGACCGACTTCCACCAGGCTTTAGACAAGGCGCTCGAATGGGGAGACAAGGTTCCCATCGGTGTCTTCTACCGAACCGTTCGTCCCACGTACGACCAGGAAGAACCGGCGCTGCAGTCCGGTCCCCTGTTCAAGCAGCCTTTGGGAATCAGTCCGGAAGAGGGACAGCGGCTCCTAGCCGATTTCATGTAAACGCTGCAGGCCTCCCCCGGGGAGGCCTGTCACGGTAGGACACCCCTGCCCAATATCGCGGGGCAGGGGGCGGTGCCCGCGATCCAGAACACCGAAGGGGAAGGCCCATGTCCCCAGGCAAGCCTCCTTTGAGTAAAGGGTTCACCCTCTTTCAGCTCTATGGCATCACCATTGCGGTCGACTATTCCTGGTTTATCATCTTCGGCTTAGTCACCTGGAGCCTGGCCATAGGCTACTTTCCCCGTTACACCCCCGATCTTCCCCCTGCTCTCGCCTGGAGTATGGGGGCCTTATCCGCTCTCCTCCTCTTCGGCTCTGTCCTCCTGCACGAACTCGCCCACTCCTATGTGGCAATCCGGCACAGCATCCCGGTAGAACGCATCACCCTTTTCCTCTTCGGTGGAATGGCCCAGATCACCAGGGAAGCCAGAGACTCCAAAACAGAGTTTCAGATCGCGGTGGCCGGGCCGATCTGTAGCTTTGCCCTGGCTCTGCTGTTCTGGCTGTTGACCCTCGGTACTCGCCATCTGGTGCAGGCTGATCTATTCGTACTCATGTTCGGGTACCTGACCACCATCAACATGGCGCTGGCCATCTTTAACCTGATTCCCGGCTTCCCTCTCGATGGAGGCCGGATGCTACGTGCCTATCTCTGGCGAAAGTACGGAGACTTTGCCCGCGCCACTTATACGGCCAGCCGGGTGGGGAAGGGTGTGGCACTGGCCCTGATCTTCCTGGGCTTTGTCCAGATCTTTGCGGGAAACCTGATCGGCGGGCTGTGGCTGGTGTTTATCGGGATGTTCCTGCAACAGGCAGCCGAAGCCGGATACAGCCAGGTTATGGGACGAGAACTGCTGGCAGGACTCATGGTACGCGATTTCATGACCCAGGCTGTGATCACCCTTTCTCCCACCATGACGCTGGAGCAGGCGGTAGAAGAGGCCTTTTTCCGTCATGCCCATATCTGCTATCCGGTGACCGATCAGGGAACCTTGGTCGGTATCCTCACCCTGGATCATATCAAAGAGATTCCTCGCCAGGAATGGAAAGAGCGACGGGTCCAGGAGGTGATGTCCCCCCCTACGGCTGAGAATACGGTCTCTCCGGAGACCTCGATCTATGAAGTACTGGCCAAAATGGGATCCGGGGGAACCAGCCGGTTGCCGGTGGTCCAGGGACAAAAGCTGGTGGGCATCATTACCCGCAGAGATGTGATGAACCTGCTCCAGATTCGATCCGGTCTGCGCGGCGCAGATTCTTCTCTGCCCCTATCTTGACTCCTGATTTCTCTGCATGTACTCTTCCTGCAGGATACGCAAGAACTCTTCTCGCCGGTCGTATAGACGTCGCGGTTTCCGACCAGGATGCTTGGCCAGGGTATAGGCGGTAATGAGGGGGAGGGCGATGGTGGTGTCGACATACGCCACAATGCTGTCCGGGAGGGTAGCAGGGTTCACCTTGTGCCAGCTGACCGCTTCACTGGGTGTGGCACCGGAGAGTCCACCGGTGTCAGGACGGGCATCGGTAATCTGTACATAGTAGTCGTGACCCGTCTCCGGGAGCTTCAATACTTCCTGGATTTGCGGTTCGGTCTGCAGGAGAAAATTCTTAGGAGAACCCCCTCCCAGGATGAAGACCCCACTCTTCCCCCCTGTCTTTTTTACGGAGTAGACAAGGGCTGCCGTCTCATTGACATCCCGGGTCACATCGATTCTGAGCCTGTTCCCTTTGAGGGCCAGCGCAGCGATGTTCATCCCGATCGAGCTATCCCCCGGGGAGGAGGTATAGATCGGCACTCCCATCTGGTAGGCAGCAGAAAGGATGCTGCGCGTTCCTAAGCCCAACGCTTTCTCCCGTTCATAGACATACTTGCCGATCCGGAAGTGGAGCTCTGCTGTACCCATCTCCTGCTGGAATTCCGGGGCAGCCAGGATGGTGTAGAAAAAGGCATCTGTAGAGAGGAGCACATCATAGTCAAAAAGGACATCATAGATGCGTACCACCTGATGGTCCCGCAGCCGGGTATCGTCCAGGAAGGGACTCCCCTGGTGCAAGGCGAGTCCCAGGCCGAAATGAGTATCATGATAGAGATTGGCCCCGGTGCTGACCAGCCAGTCGATATACCCT
>RFHZ01000761.1 GCA_003696125.1 Nitrospinota bacterium | reverse complement strand
GGCCATGATCATGAACGCCACCGAACTGCTCAGATTACACGCCGAAGATCATCCTTACCTGAGCCGGTACGCGGAGATGATCGCCTCAGCCACCGAGCGGGGAGCCGAGATCACCAGGCAGATCTTGCTCTTCGCCCGTCCCGACAGTGCCCAGCTCCGTCCCCTCTCCCTCTCTCAGCTCGCCGCAGAAGTCTGCCAGCTTCTCCGGCACTCCTTTCCCAAGAACATCACCATAGAGACGGTATGGGAGGGGGATAACGACTTCATCCTGGCCGACTGGAGTCATCTGCACCAGGTCTTGCTCAACCTGGCTCTCAATGCCCGTGATGCCATGCCCGATGGAGGGACCCTGACCATCCGTGTGGACAGGGAACGGGGGGAGAACCTGCGCACCAGATTCCCTGAAAGCGGACCAGAAGAGTATGTGGCCGTGCATGTCTCCGATACCGGAGTGGGGATGGATGAGGCGACCAGGGCCCACATCTTCGATCCTTTCTTCTCCACCAAAGAGCGAGGGAAAGGGACCGGTTTGGGGCTGGCCATCGTGTACGGCATCGTGCAAAACCACCGGGGATTCATCGATGTGCAGAGCACACCTGGCCAGGGGACGACGGTTACCCTTTACTTCCCGGCCACTTCCCCTCCTGCTCGATCCGTCCCGCCCCCAGAAGAGGCGGAGCAGGGGAGGAGTGGCGGGACAGAAACGATTCTGGTGGTGGAAGATGAAGAGGCGATCCGGGAGACCCTTCAGGAGATCTTGAGCAGTGCCGGGTATACGGTGCTGACGGCGGCCAACGGTATGGAAGCACTGGACCAGTATCAACGCCATCAACAGGATATCGCCCTGGTCATTACAGACCTACACATGCCCTCTATGGGGGGAAAGGAGTTGATGAAGAGACTCCAGGAGATACAACCGACGCTCAAGGTCATGTTTGCCACCGGCTCTCTCGACCACTGCTCCCCTTCTGCTGTCCTGGAAGACGGGGCCAATGCGGTCATTACCAAACCGTTCCGTATCCAGGAACTGCTCACCACCATCCGCAAGACGTTAGAAGACAGGCCGGTAAGCTATCTGGAAGGAGAAGAGGCATGAGTCTCACGATAGAACGGATTCTGGTTCCCACCGATTTTTCTCCAGATGCCGATCATGCCATGCATTATGCGGCGACCCTGGCCAAAGACGTGGGAGCTGAACTCTTCATCATGCATGTCCTGCCGGAAGAAGAGGGGCTCCTCCCTTTCAGTCGGGGAGAGATTCAGGAGATGTATGACTATCCCCTCGATTACCCTTTAGACCAGATCTTTGACGATTTAAAGAAGGTGGTGGAACGCCGCTTTGCCGCCATTGTTACTGAAGAGACGAAGCGGGGGATCAGGATTCGTCCCCTGATCTATTCGGGAAAGCCAGCGCAGGAAATCGTGCAGGCAGCCATGCTCCATGATATCGATCTCATCGTGATCGCCACACATGGACGTACCGGGCTGGCTCATGTCTTGCTGGGTAGTGTGGCGGAGAAGGTGGTCCGTTTTGCTCCCTGTCCGGTCCTGACCATCAAGCACCCGGACCGGGTACAGGGCAATCAACGGAAACAGGCCCTCTAGCCTGTAGCGTCCGGGTAAGGGATAATCCTATGCGGGAGACTCACTTTCCGGAGAGGGTTGGGGAGGGGGGTGGAGCTGGAGTTCCTGCCCGATCTGCTCTATCACCCTCTCTATCCCCGCGGCTAAGGCGGGAGAACATGGTTTTCCCGGTATCCAGTTGGTCCCTTCTATGCCGTAGACGATGAGATGCGGCGGCAGTTGATCCAGGAGGCGGCCGAGTTCTACTGCTTCCACAACTCCAAAACCAGGGGTGGCATAGGGGAAAAGCTCTGCCGGAAGCGACTGCCTGTGGACATCGAAGCGGTACACGGTGCCGGGCAGGGCACCCGAATGGACCGCATCGATCAGGATCACGGTTTCTGCCTCACGCCATGCCTCGATCAGGTCTCCCACCTCACCTGTGGTTTCCAGCACGGTAACGGAGGCGGGAAGCAGAGATTTCAAGCGCCGGGCCACGATCACACCTATCGCCTCATCTCTCCGATACGGATTCCCTATGCCGATGATTAGCGTCCCTCTCTGTTCACCCATCTCCTACCTTCAGACAGCCTGGCACGCAGAGATTGTAAGACCATTTTCTCTCACTCGACCGGCAGGGGGAAGGGGAAAGGCGCAGGTGGTGGAG
>RFHZ01000760.1 GCA_003696125.1 Nitrospinota bacterium | reverse complement strand
GTCCTACCCCGCTTCTGCTGGGTCATGAAGCCACCGGGGTTGTGCTCCAGTGTGGTCAGGCGGTCACCCATGTGCAGGTCACGATGACATGATCACCTTCCTGCACATGGGTGACCGCCTGACCACACTGGAGCACAACCCCGGTGGCTTCATGACCCAGCAGAAGCGGGGTAGGACTGTTGGGATCACGTATCTGGTGCAACTGGGAATGGCAGATACCGCTGGCAAAGAGTCGGACCAAAACCTGATCGGGCTCTGGATCCCCATACTCCAGCTCATCGATAAGCAGCGGCTGGCCGTGCTGAAGCAAGATGGCGGCAGCAGATTTCATCTGATCTCCCTCCCTGGGCAAAAGAAAAGCAAAGAATAAAAGACCCTCTAGAGATAAGGCCTGCATAACAGGCTGTCTAATCCTCTTCTTGTTAACCAGAATAGGGTAGGGAAAAGGGGGAAGAAAGTCAAGGAGCTTGCATCCCCCAGGGAGGAGTGATAGGATGGGGAATCGCAGGTGAGATTCTGTTGTGGAAAAAACCTGGAAAAAGAGGAGAAAACGATCGCCATGGAACGCTCTCTGACCCGGGAAGACCTCCGGGCTTCCCTTCCTGTAACGCAAGGCACCCTCTCCCTGGAGGGGCTGGAAGCCGAGGTAAACATCTATCGTGATTCTCTGGGCATCCCGCATATTCATGCCCGCACGGTGCACGATGCCTTCTTCGCCCAGGGGTTTGCCCACGCCCAGGATCGGCTCTGGCACATGGACTCCGATCGCCACCGGGCATACGGTCGCTGGGCCGAGTTTGCCGGACCGGCCGGTGTGGAAGAGGACCTGGTGATGCGACGCTTCCGCCTGGCGGCCAGTGTTCAGGCCGATTACGCCGTGCTCAACGAGGAAACACGAGCCATGCTTGAGGCCTATGCCGCAGGGGTCAATGCCTTTATCCAGACGACTCCCCATCTGCCCATCGAATACCGGCTGGTGGAGAGTGCTCCAGAACCCTGGCAGCCCTGGGATTCCCTGGCCGTGTTCAAGGTGCGCCATATCCTCATGGGGGTCTGGCAGGCAAAGCTCTGGCGAGCCCAACTGGTCAGGCACCTGGGACCGGAGATGACGGCAAAGCTCTTTCCCGGCTATCCGCAGGGAGACCCCCTGATCATTCCTCCAGGCATCGACTATACCGGTCCACTGACCGATGGACAGGCTGAGCTCACGACCGGAGCAGCATTCCTGGCCTGGTTACCTGAAGAGGAAGGGGGGAGCAATAACTGGGTGGTGGCCGGAAATAAGACCGCTTCTGGCCGGCCACTCCTGGCCGGTGATCCCCATCGCACCCTCGACACCCCCAATGTGTACTACCAGAATCACCTGGCCTGTCCCGACTTCGATGTGATCGGGTTCTCCTTCCCCGGGGTCCCTGGATTCCCCCACTTCGGTCATAACCGGTACGTGGCCTGGGGAGTGACCCATACCGGGGCAGATTACCAGGACCTCTATATCGAGCGCTTCGATCCGGCCAACCCGCAGTACTACGAGTTTCAAGGTGCATGGCACCCGGCAGAGCGATACCCGGAAGTGATAACGGTACGGGGAGGAGCCCCTGTAGAGATCGAAGTCATCGTGACCCGACACGGACCGGTCGTCCTGGGCCAGCCGGAAAGCGGATATGCCCTGGCCTTCCGCTATACGGCCACGGCAGAGCCGAATCCCTGCCTGAATGCCCTGCTTCCCATGATGCGTGCCTCCTCGGCCGATGCCTTTGAAGAAGCGCTCCGTCCCTGGGTCGATCCGGTGAACAATATCGTCTATGCCGATGTGCAGGGGAACATCGGCTATCGAACGCGTGGGCAGGTGCCTATCCGACCCTCCTTGAACGCCTGGCTCCCGGTGCCTGGCTGGAGCGGGGAGTACGAGTGGCAGGGGGTGATCCCCTTTGCCGAGATGCCAGCCATACGTAACCCGGACAGCGGCTTTGTGGTTACGGCCAACAACCGGGTGGTGGATGAACGCTACCCGTACTATATCGCCTTTGACTTTGCTCCCGGTTTCCGTGCCCGACGCATCACGGAGCGACTCCAAACCGCAACCGGCCTGCGGAGCGAGGATATGGCAGCCATACATGCCGACCGCATTTCCCTGCCTGGTCGCGCCTTTGTCCCCCTGCTCACACGACTGCGACTGAGCGATCCCCTGGCCGTGCAGGCGCAAGAAGAACTCTCCCGCTGGGATGGGAGCATGGAGCCAGACAGCGTGGCAGCCCTGATCTATACCGCTTTTCGAGAATGCTTGATCCGTAACCTCATGCGACCCATACTCGGTCCGCTGGAAAGAGAAGCATTTCAAGGGGCTCCTCGTGGAGGAGTGGCCCACATGGCCCGCCTTCGTGCCCGGTTGCACACCATGATCCAGCAGGATGACCGGACCCTGCTTCCGGCAGGAGAGACCTGGGAAACGATGATGGAGAGAGCCTTCACGCAGGCCATAGCCGATCTGCGAGAGCGACTCGGCGAGGACATGCAGGCCTGGCAATGGGGAAGGCTGCACAAGACTGCTCCCCAGCATCCCTTATCAACGAGTTTTCCTGCCCTCTCCCCCCTGCTGGATCCCCCGGCCGTCTCTATGGGTGGAGATGGGGATACGGTGCAGGCGGCGGCATTTAGCAATCAGGAACCGTACCTGATCAGCGTCACCTCGGTTGCCCGCTACGTCTTTGATCTGGGTGACTGGAACCGCTCGGCCTGGGTGGTGCCCCTGGGGAGTTCTGGACACCCGGGGAGCCCGCACTATGCGGATCAGGTGGAGAGGTGGAGGAGAGTGGAGCTCTTCCCGATGCTCTACGACTGGACACAAATCGCCGCCCAGGCCGAGTCGCATCAGCGGTTGCAGCCTTAGGCGTTTGCTATCGCCTGGCGCAGGGCAGCGATATTCCCGGCAACAGATCCGGTTGGGTTAAAAACCGCAGAGCCGGCGACCAGCACGGTGGCACCGGCCGCCACCGCGAAAGGAGCGGTTTGCGGTGAGATGCCTCCATCGACCTCCAGCTCGGCCCTGGAAGCGATGGCGTCCAGCATACATCGCAGCCGCGAGATCCTGGCGGTGCTGGCCGGAATATAGGCCTGCCCCCCAAATCCCGGGTTTACCGACATCACCAGGACCAGGTCAACGGCAGGTAAGATCTCTTCCAGCAGGGAGAGGGGGGTGGCCGGATTGAGGGTGACCCCGGGACGCACACCCAGTTCACGGATCTGTTGGACGACCCGGTGCAGATGGGGAGTGGCCTCCACATGCACGGTGAGATAGGTGGCACCGGCGCGAGCAAAATCGCTGACAAACCGTTCCGGATTTTCGACCATCAGGTGGACATCGAGGGGAAGGGTGGTGATGGGACGGAGCGCCTCCACCACCAGGGGACCCATGGTGAGGTTGGGGACAAAATGGCCATCCATGACATCGATATGGATCCAGTCCGCTCCTGCTGCTTCTGCTTCTCGTACCTGTTCTCCCAGGCGGGCAAAATCGGCGGAGAGCAGAGAAGGGGCAATCTTGATCTTTTTCATGGCTTCTCCCTCTAGGAACGCAGGAAATCGTGTATCCCCTGGCAGAGCAGCTCGACTCCCAGGGGTAAGGCCTGCTCGT
>RFHZ01000759.1 GCA_003696125.1 Nitrospinota bacterium | reverse complement strand
CGGGTTTGGAGGGACTGTCCTTCATAAGCAGCTTCCTGGTATCCCAAAAAGCTGTTGCTTTTGATATGCCGCCGCATGCTCTCCAGGCTTCGGTTGATCTCTGTCGGGATACGGGCAGGGGGAGGATACCAGACGTGCAGGCGATTCAGTTCTTCTGTGACCTGATGGAGCTGCCTGATCGCGTTGGTACGCGCTTCCTGGAACATCTGCTGGAGGAAAGGGTAGAGGATGGGACGCAAGGGGGCGAAGGCCGGGTCAAGGACCACCTTGAGGTAGACCAGCCAGTCCTCCTGGATCAGCTTCTGGAGCTTGGCCAGTACTTCCTCCTCTTTGCCCTCTTTGGCCAGCAAGACCACCTGTTGATAGTTCGCCTCGTACAGATAGGGGTCCTTGGCCAGGATCTTGTAGAGTTCTTGCCTGGCCAGTTCTGTTTTGCCGTTGATTTCGTAAAGACGGTACATCAAGAGGGAGATATAGACCTCCTGCAGGAGATTCTGGGCCAGAGAGAGGGCCTGTCTCCAGTGGTGGAGGGCACGGGACGGGTTTCCGTTTTCCATCTCCCAAAAGCCGAGGGCCACATGAGGCTTATAATCGCGGGGATCCCTGTTCATTGCGGCCAGGAAGAACGTCCGGGCCTGATCGTACCGGCCGACCCGGAGACAGTCTAAGCCCCGCCAGACCGAGGTGCCGACCAGCCGGTGGGAGTGGGAGAGGGGTTGACGCTCCACCTCGTTCCAGTCCTCGGTCTTGGCCAGCCACACCTTGCGGAGAAACCGGAGTTGATAGGGAAAAGAGATCTCATAGAACCCCTCAAATACCCGGGCATTCCTGGAGTCAAGGGGTGAAAAGGCACTGAGATCCTCCTGCCGGAAAAGGGTCAGGACTTCTGAGATCGGTAAATACCCCAGCGCCCGCAAACAGCGAGGGTTTCCTTCCAGGTGTTTGGAGGGACAGAGACTGGTCGCGTGCTCCTGGAGTCCGCAGTAAAAGCAGGCCTTATACTGGCCCTTGAAGTCCCGGAAAATGGCAAAATCGAGCTTCTCTCCTCCTTCCTGCCACACCACCTCGTATACAGGGATACTCTCCCCACTCTCTTTGCGGTAAAAGGGGGGCAGCGGGAGGAGGATCAGATCGGGACGGTGCTTCACCTGTTCGTACACGCTCTGGGAGATAAGGATCTGATCCGGTTCGGCCTGTTCGTTGAGTTGTACGGGGAGGTTGACCAGGTCCCCGTAGATATCATTCGTTTCTACCAGGGCCTTGCCGTAGTGAAGAGAGATCTTGCTGTGCAGGTGATCCTCTTCCAGCGTACTCCGGGCATGGGCCTGTAGTTCCCGTTGGATAGCAATGGCTGCGGCAAGAGCATTCTCTGGGCTGCTAAAAGAGGCCATGATCGCATCACCGACGGTCTTGATCACCTTCCCCCCATGTTTCTCGATCAGGGGGGAGAGCAGATCATTGTGCTGTTGGATGAAAAGCCGGCCTTCCACATCGCCATGTTTCTGGTAGTAGGCGGTAGAGCCGACCACATCGGCCCAGAGAAGACAGAGGTTTTGGGTCAGATGCCGCAATTCTTCATGGATTTCGGCCTGAAGACGCAGCAGGTTCTCTACCCGGGGATTGGGTCCTCCCCCTGTTTCCTCCCCTTTTGCCCGGGGATCCTGCTGGATCGTATCGGCGAGGGGAGGCTTTGCAGAGGAGGCCGTCTTTTCCTCGGTGCTGTCTCTCGCATCCGGGCTTTGCTGAAGACGATTCCAGGCCCGTTCCCACATATCGTGCATCGTATAGCTCCTGCTCAAAAGGAAGCCGCTATTCTCTCTCTTCCCTGCCCCCTCTCTCCCTATCGTCACTTTTGGATCGATCCTTTAGTCATTCTTCTTCTGATTCTGGGGTGCAGTGGGCCTTCACCTCGGCGTAGAAAGCCGGAGGATAGGAGATCTGTATCGCCCCCTGGCGTCGCCATTGCTGGAGGATCTTTAGCACGTCACGCAGGGTAGGGCGATCCAGGAAGATCGCTTCCACCATGGCCATCTCCACGATGGACAGGGTGTAACGCTGAGCCAGTTTGGTGAGCATCGGGGCTGGCGAGAGGGAAAGAGGAGGGGAGGAGGGAAGAAACCAGGCAGAGTACAGGGCGAGGAGAGGAGAGACATCGATCCAGCGGGAGCGTTCGCGGGCCCGGTAATACTCCAGACACTGGGGGCAGAGTCCCTGTTCTTCCTGCCAATGCGGATATTCGGCATGAATCAAGGTAAGATCAATCCCTTCCCCTTCTGCCAGGAGGTTGGTGATGAGTTCTTCCACCCGTTGCCGGCAAAGGGGACAGACACGGCGTTTCTTCTGCATCGTCGCTCCCCCTGTGCTCTACGGTAAGATGAGCTCGCTGCCTGGATGAGAGGCTAGAGGAGATTGACCGGATCCACATCGACCACCAGGGAGACTGTGGTGGGGAGGATTTTCTGCTGTCGGAGATGATGGAGCCCCTGCTGAAGCACGGCATGCAAGCGCTTGACCTGTGCGCCTTTGAGTAGCAGTTGCCAGCGATAGCGATTCTTGATACGGGCGATAATCGCCGGTGCCGGTCCCAGCACCTCGATCCCCTCTCCCTCACTCACCTGCCGGAAGAGGGTCCCCACCTCCTTGCTCCCCTGTTCCACTTCTTCTGCTTGTTCCCCTTCCAGCCTTAAGACGACCAGACGGGCATACGGCGGATAGGTGAGTTGCGCCCGGTAGCGCAGCTCCTCCTCGTAAAAGCCGGGAGAGTCGTATTGTTGGGCCTTCTGGATCGCGTAGTGCTCCGGGGTATACGTCTGCACGATGACCAGACCCGGATTGTCCCCCCGTCCGGCTCGTCCTGCCACCTGGGTGATGAGTTGAAAGGTCCGTTCTGCGGCCCGGAAATCGGGAATGGTCAGGGAGGAATCGGCCGAGAGGATTCCCACCAGGGTAATACCCGGAAAATCATGGCCTTTGGTGATCATCTGGGTTCCGATGAGGATATCGATCTCTGCCCGGCGGAGCTTTTGCAAGATTTCGGTATGGGCAGATTTGCTACGGGTCGTATCACGATCCATGCGGGCTATACGCGCCTGGGGAAAGCACTGCTCTACTATCCGCTCAACCCGCTCCGTTCCCACGCCTCGATAGCGCAGGGTGTTTCCCCGGCAGCGAGAACAGAGATCTGGTGCCCGTTGGATGTGATAACAGTAATGACAGCGCAGGGTATGATCTCCCCGGTGATAGGTCAGAGAGACACTACAGCGGGGACAGCAATAGAAGTACCCGCACTCCTGGCACTGGAGAAAAGCGGCATAGCCACGGCGATTCAAGAAGAGGAGGACCTGTTCTTTGCGGGATAACGCCTCCTGGATGGCTTTTCGTAACGGCCTGGAGAGAATACCCGCAGCCAGGCGGTCTGCATCTGACTGATGCATCCCTGCCTGCCGCATATCGACGATCTCGATGGGGGGGAGGGGCCGGTGGCCGATGCGATGGGGCAGGGAGAGATAGGTGTACTTCCCCTGCCGGGCATTGAAAAACGACTCCAGAGAGGGGGTGGCTGAGCCGAGCAGGACCACGGCATTGACCAGCCGGGCCCGCACGATCGCCAGATCGCGTGCCTGGTAGCGGGGTGTCTCCTCCTGTTTATAAGAGGAGTCATGCTCTTCATCCACCACGATGATCCCGAGACGGGGCAAGGGAGCGAAGAGGGCGGAGCGAACCCCGATGACGATACGAACCTTCCCTTGCTGGATGCGTTTCCAGGTGTCCAGGCGTTCTCCGGCCGAGAGTTTGCTGTGCAGGACAGCGATCTGGCCCGGGAAGCGGCGGTAAAAGCGATGGACCAGTTGGGGAGTAAGGGCGATCTCCGGTACCAGTACCAGGGCATCTCTGCCCTGCTGTAGCACACGGGCGATCGTCTGCAGGTAGATCTCGGTTTTCCCGCTTCCGGTGACCCCATGCAGCAAAAAGACCCGGAATTGCCTGGCCTCTATGCTGTTGATGATGTGGGCACAGGCCTCTGCCTGATCCGGGGTGAGCGCCAGCGGCACAGAGGCCTGCTCGTCCAGGGGAGAGAGGGAAGGGATGCGCAGGATGGTCTGCTCCTGAATCTCCACCACCCCTTTTTGCCCCAGGGTCGGGACGACCCCATATCCTCCTCCCAGCGTCTTCATCATCTCCGCTAGAGGCAGGGAAGGGTGGTGGAGGAGGAGGCGAAGAGCCTGGGCCTGCCTGGGGGCCCGCTGATGCAAAGAGGCCGCCATCGCTTCCCCCTCTGCCCGGGATACTCTGAGCGTGACCACCTTCACCCGTTTGGGCTGTACGGGTCGAAACAGCGGGAGATCCCGTTGCACGTATCCCTGGGCTTCTAAGGAACGCAGATGCCGGCGTAACATGGTCCGACCCAGTTTTCGGCGCAGCGTGCTCTCTCGTAACTCCCCCTCTGCCAGTAACAGAGCCAGGATCTCCCGCTTCTGCTCGGGGAGTTTGGCCTCTACCAGTGCCTGTCTTCCCGTGTCTGTTAACGTGTAGAAGGGGACACTGCGGGGATGTACCCCTCCAGGGAAGGCGGTCCGGATTGCTTCTCCCCACGTACAGCAGTAGTAATCCGCCATCCAGCGGGTCAGCGCCAGCATGTCTGGACTGAGCAGGGGAGACGCATCCAGGACCTCGAGGATCTCTCGTGGGGTTTCTACCGAAGGGTGTTCGAGGAGATCCACCACGCAGCCGGTCACTTTGCGAGGTCCCAGGGGAACCATCACCCGCATGCCCCGCTGCAGTGTGCCCTGCAGGGAAGGAGGAATGGCATAGTCGAGCGGATCGAGCAGGGGCAGGAAGAGGGCGACTTTGGCATACGGCTTGGGGGACATGGTGCTGCTCTTTTCCTTGCGCACAGGAACCGCGTTCAGGAGAAGTCGAGATGGTCGATAGGAGCGATGGTGACGTAGAGGTCGTTTTCCACCTCTACCACTCCCGGGACGTTGAGTACCGCATCCTCGGCTGCCAGCTTTTCCTTCTCACTGCTCACGATTCCACGCAGGATCACCACCCCGGGACGGTTCACCGTGACCGTGATATGGCGGGGATTGACCTGCTTGGTCCGGAGCAGGGCCTCTTCAGCCCGTTTGGCCAGAATCAGGTTCCCCAGTATCTCGGCTGACCTGGCCTCTCCTTCTCGAATCTCTTTGGATTCCATGGCCTTGAGGACGATGCGGACCGCGGTCTCCTGGGAAACCCTGGCCGTGTTGATCATCACGTCGTAGAGATCGGGATCCATCCAGTCCCGGTCAAAGAGATACTTGAGATAGCTGGCCCGATCGGCATCATTTTCCCTGACCAGTTGCTCGGCAATCTCTCGCGTCAGCCCCTCGTCGCGCATGAGACGCTCTACCCGCACCTCAAATGGACAATAGATATGGACACGTAATGCACTGGGGACATCGCGTAAGAGTATGGTCGCTGCTCTGCCCATGATCACCACATTCCCCTGGGAGGCGAAGTCATAGAT